>SKIC01000147.1 GCA_007116685.1 Balneolales bacterium | reverse complement strand
CTCTTTTAGCTTTTGGTTTTGCTGATTTGATGGCTCAAACCGGAGGCTTTGCCGGTGCTTACAACAGAATCGGTTTCAGTGCACGTGGAATGGGTATGGGTAATGCTATGACAGCGGTCTCTGAACAAGGCACCTACAGTTATTATAATCCTGCCATGAATGCGTTTAGTAAAAGCTCTCAAGCAGATATGTCTACAGCAGCCATGTCTTTTGACAGGGAGCTTCATTCACTATCTCTGGGGTTTGTACTTCCCCCCTCTGCGGGATTGTCGGTAAATATAATGAACGCCAATGTGCGAAATTTTGATGGAAGAACGCAATCGGGATATCATACTAATTACTTTGATATTTACGAGATTCAGTTATCCGTAGGTTTTGGCGTGCGATTTTCTGATTCGTTTGCAGCGGGAATAAATATAAAAGGAAATCTGGCTCAGTTTAATGAAGACATTCCAAGATCTTCCGGAGCGGGATTTGATTTAGGTTTTTACTACATAGCGAATCCTAATTTGCATTTCGCTTTCACTATCCGTGATGCTCTTTCTGAATATCGCTGGGATACTACTGAGCTATATGGCTCACAAATGGGTTCCACTACCACAGATAAATTCCCTACCCGATTTACATGGGCAGGCTCTTACCGATTCTTGAATACTGGTCTTTTGCTCTCCGGAGAGTTTGAACTCATGCGCTTAGAAGCTGAAGTTATTACAAGTTCAAACAGTACTATAGTCCCACCCAGACCAATAACAAGCAGAGAAACTGTAATTCAGAGAAATCAAGTTTTCCGTTTGGGAGCTGCCTATAATGCCCATGAACGAATTATCATTAGAACAGGATTTGAAATATTAGACTTAGACGAATCACAGGATAGCTTCCGACCTTCAGCAGGGTTTTCTATCTTGCTACCATTCGACCGGTTTTCACCCTCAATTGATTATGCCTTTATACGGGAACAAACCGGCATTTCCTGGATGCACGTTTTTGCTCTGAGATTAGATTTTTAAATTATGAGAATAATCACACTTCTTACTATCGTATTAACGGTACTAATTATTAATACCACTTTATTTGCTCAGGAAGGTGGTGGAATGCAATTTCTGACTATTGGTCCGGATGCAACTTCATTAGCTGTCTCTGAAGCCCATACAGCACTTGATTTAGGTGCTTCTTCTCTATTTATCAATCCAGCAAACCTGCGATTCAGAACTCAAAATGAGTTTTCATTATCTCATAGCCTCTGGATTGGAGAAACCCAAAATACTCAGGCTTCCTTTCTTTTTGATGATAATAATCAAACTTTTGGTGTTGGTCTCAGAACCAGTGTGATTGGCGATATAGAAGCAAGAACCACTCCGGGAGAAGCTACAGGATTATTCAATGTACGATATTTGTCTATTGCCGGTGCCTATGCCCGTAGTCTGGGATCTGTAAATCTTGGTGTAACTGCCATGTATTTAAACGAGCAATTATTTGAGCAAACAGCCTCCGGGTACGGAATCAACGTGGGGATTTCAACTTCTTTACTTCAAGACAGAATTCGTACAGGAGCCGCAATCACTAATATTGGTGAGATGGATAAACTTGCTGAGTTATCCTCCCCTTTGCCCACGGCATTTCGTGCAGGGATAGCTGCCGATGTAATCCAGTTTTCTATTTATGATTCCGATGAAATTCCACTCCTAATCAGCCTTAGTTCTGATTTTGTGATTCCTATGCAAGATTTCAATATCTCGGATGATAATAGTGCCATCGCACCAGATGATTTCTATTTCACTATGGGATTAGGTGTTGAAATTGCTGAATTGATCACTATTTACAGCGGTTATCGCACAGGAAACACAACACGTCCGCTAAGCTTTGGTGCAGCGATAAATGCCTCTATGCTTACCTTCAATTACGCATTTGTTCCATTTGATACCGGCTTTGGTAGCACACACACTATAAGCGTCTCTTACAGATTGTAGTTTTAGTTATTTTTATTTTACTTGAATAAAAGTTCCGTCTTAACAATGAACAATTTGAGCTAATGAGACTTTAACTTTTAGAAATAATAAAATGGCAGCAGTAGACAAATTAAGAGACAGGTTAATTGACAGGATTAATTCAATTGATAACAGAGATTATCTCAATGCTCTTGATACATTGATTTCTTCAACTTTCTCTGAATCTGATATAGTAAAGTTGACCAACGAGCAAAAGGAACTGTTAAAAATGAGTGAATTGGACATTAAAAATGGAAATCTAATTTCACAAGAAGCCATGGATAAAAGAAATCTGGAATGGCTAAACGAAATGTAGTTTGGACCAGAACAGCCGATCTCTAATTCGTCGGAATTTTAGAATATTGGGTTAATAGAAACAAATCAACCGATTATTCCAAAAAACTTGTCAAACTGGTTTCTGAAAGGACAAACCAAATAGCTAAAAATCCATTTATTTATAAAGCCACCGATTTCAAAGATATGAGAGTTGCTTCTTTGGGAAATTTCAGTATGTACTACAAAGTTTTGGCAAAAGAAATAATCATAACTGCATTTTGGGATAATCGTCAAAACCCTGAAAAACTTTTAAAGACACTCCAAAATATAAAGTAGATTTATTCTATTACAACGCAAGAACTTTTCTCCATTTTTGCATAAAATAAAAGCCCTGCTGAAGGAATCAACAGGGCTTTTATGTAACCAGGTTAGCTATTACTTAACGAAGAGCATTTCTCTGTACGTTGGTAATGGCCAGTAATCATCAGCCACGAGGCTCTCAAGCTTATCTGCTACAGCGCGAACCGCATTCATTTCCGGCAGCACGTTGTAATGCAAATGCTTTGCTTTCTCTTCTGCGGTATCTCCGCCCAGCTCAGCATTTTGCTTTTCTAGCTTATCGAGCGCTACTAATAGCTCACCGAGCGTATCATTGATTTCAGAGGCTAAAGCCTTTGTAGGATCAATGCTCAGCCCGGTGGCACTGCCGCGGTCATTCAACGCAAGCAGTTCATTGAGATATCGAACCACAGCAGGCACTAACATTGTTTTAGTAATGGTGGCTGTAGTTTCAGCTTCAATATTTAGATTGATGAAGTACTGCTCGATAAAAATCTCATAACGAGCTTCCACTTCTTGCGGCTTCAATACTTTGTATTTCTCGAACAAATCAAGATTTTTCTTCTCAATCAAACGAGGAAGTGCATCCATTGTAGTTTTCAGATTGAATAAGCCACGCTTTTCAGCCTCAGCTTGCCACTCATCTGAATAACCATCGCCATTGAATACGATATTATGGATATCTTTGTAAACATCCTGTAATACCTCACCAAGTACGCTTTCAAGGTTATCAGCGTTAATGCCTTTATCTTCGAGCATACTGCACATATCATCAATTGCAGCTGCTACAATGGTATTAAGTACAGTTACAGGCAATGAAACAGTCTGGGCTGAACCAACAGCACGGAATTCAAATTTATTACCTGTAAATGCAAATGGAGAAGTTCTGTTTCTATCTCCGGCATGAAGAGGCAAATCAGGTAATACAGGACTTCCTAAGCCAAGCAAACCAGTTTTCTTTGAGCTCTTTAAGCCACCATCTAAAAGTTGTTTGTAAACATCAGTTAACTGATCACCTAGAAATACTGAAAGAATAGCCGGTGGAGCTTCATTTGCACCAAGACGGTGGTCGTTACCCGCACTTGCGATAGCAGCACGTAATAAATCCTGATAATCGTAAACAGCCTTCATTACAGCCGTACAGAAAAACAAGAATCTGAGGTTGGTGTGCGGAGTTTCGCCTGGCTCAAGTAGGTTCTCACCTTTGCTTGTAGCCATTGACCAGTTGGTGTGCTTACCACTACCATTAAGTCCAGCAAATGGTTTTTCGTGCATCAAGCATACAAAACCATACTTCCCTGCCATTTTACGAAGCATAATCATTGTAACTTGCTGGTGATCAGCCGCTACGTTTGCTTTTTCAAAAACAGGTGCAATCTCATACTGGCCTGGTGCTACCTCGTTGTGACGGGTTTTTACTGGAACCCCCATACGATAAAGTTCGCGCTCCAAATCCATCATAAAAGAAAGAATTCTATCTGGAATACTTCCGAAGTAGTGATCGTCAAGCTCTTGTCCCTTAGGTGGTTTTGCACCAAAAAGAGTACGACCGGAAGTCATCAAATCAGGGCGACGATAGTAAAACTCCTGATCAATTAGAAAATACTCTTGCTCAAATCCTCCTGTGGAGGTTACCCACTTAGAAGATGAATCACCGAGTAATTCAAGTGCTCGAAGAGCCTGAGTGTTTAATGACTCTGTAGAACGTAATAATGGAGTTTTATAATCGAGGGAATCCCCTTTCCAGGAAGCAAATGCAGTAGGAATACACAAGGTAGCCCCGTTCGGGTTTTCCATTATAAAGGCTGGAGATGTTGGGTCCCAGGCTGTGTATCCACGAGCCTCAAAGGTTGGGCGCAACCCCCCACTCGGAAAGCTGGAAGCATCAGGCTCGCCCTGAATCAATTCCTTACCAGAGAATTGCATAATAGCGCCACCACCCTGATTTGGAGTAACAAAACTATCGTGCTTTTCAGCAGTAGCACCGGTTAAAGGTTGGAACCAGTGTGTATAGTGTGTAGCACCTTTTTCAGTAGCCCAGTCTTTCATAACTACAGCTACGGCGTCGGCTACATCCGAATTTAGAGGCTCCTGATCGGTGATAGTCTTCTTTAACTCTTTCCAGACAGCCTTTGGAAGTCTTTCTTTTAATACATCAATGTGAAGTGTGTTCTCACCAAAAATCTCAGTGATATTAAAGTTTTTGTCAGCGGTTGCAGAATAATCGTTTTTGACTGCTGCTAGAGCATCAAAACGGCGATATGATTTACTCATGATTTTTTCACTGTTTGTTTAACGTTGAATGACGTCGTTAATATAAAAGCGAAATTATTTATCTCCACATTTTTTTAAGCTATCTAAATTATTTAGCTAATTTTATTAAGAAACCAAACTTTGATACAAAATACTATAATGGAACCGCTTCCATTATTTGATTACAAACTTTAATTATTTAGGCGAAATGATAAAAGGCTGTATTTTCTTTACTGATAAAAAATATTTTTGAAAAAAATCTGATTTTTGAACGGTATCTATGAGTAAATCTAAAGACTGGTTTGAAGCTACCCGGCCAAAAACACTAGCAGCAGCTTGGGTGCCTGTTGCAACCGGAACTGTGTTGGCATGGTATTATGCAGAGGTTTGGTGGCCTTCTGTAATCATTGCTCTGTTTTGTGCTTTTTGCATACAAATTGGCACCAATCTGGCTAACGATTATTTTGACTTCAAAAAAGGCGCCGACACAGAAGAACGAGTTGGGTTTAAGCGAGCTACAGCAAGTGGCGCAATAAGTGAACAACAAATATTTGCAGCCACTATCCTCTCATTTGGCTTGGCTTTTTTTGCAGGAATCTATCTAGTATGGTATGGTGGATGGGTTGTTTTGCTTATTGGAGTGTTAAGTATTCTATTTGGAATTCTCTATACAGGAGGCCCTTTCCCACTGGCGTACAATGGCCTAGGCGACATATTTGTATTGATATTTTTTGGACTGGTTGCCGTTCACGGAACCTATTATGTGTCCACTTTGGATTGGAATATGGATGTAATGGCAGCCTCTTTAGCCATCGGCGCTTTGGCTGTAAATATATTGGTAATCAATAATCTCAGAGATGTTCACACTGACAAAAAAGCGAATAAAAACACACTTGGAGTTATTTTCGGGGAGAACTTTTTACGATATGAGTACATTGCAATGCTTCTTCTCGCCTACTCTGCACCTTTATGGTACGTCTTTGGATTAGGATTTGATTACACCGTTCTTTTGCCTTTACTAACAATCCCTCTATCCATACCATTAATTAAGTCAGTATTTTTTGAGGAGGATAAAGCCAGTTTAAATATAACGCTTGAGAAAACCGCTAAATTTATGGTTATCTATGGATTACTTTTTGTGATTGGATTTATTCTTGCCGCCTGATAAAAACCTATGCTTTCTTTTTATACGTATAAAATACCGTTCAAGTCTCCATTCAAAATCAATAAAGTTGATTATTCTAATCGCGAAGGGATAATTGCAAAACTGGATTTCAAAGAGAATACAATCTACGCTGAAACAGCTCCACTCGCTCCTTTCAGCTCGGAAACTTTACATGATTGCAAAAACTGGATTACTCAAAATGGTACTCAGTTTTTAGAAAATCTGAATCATAATTCCGAGGCTGATTTCATCCCATATCCATCGCTTCGGTTTATGTATGATATGCTGAGAGTGCAAATGCATTCTATACAAAAAGGATACACCTCCTTATCGGAATATTTTCAAAAAAATCAGAAAAGTGTGGGTGCAAATGCAACTGTTGGAGCAGGTTCTGCATCAGACATCCTTGCTCGTATTACTGATAATTATGAGCAAGGCTATCGTAGTTTTAAATTGAAAGTAGGCAGAGATACCAAAAATGAACTCCGATTAATTGAATCGCTAAGAAATAAGTACTCTGATGTTGAAATTCGTCTGGATGCAAATGGGGCCTGGATTACCGGTGATGCGGTAAACTTCTTGAAAAAATGCGCGCCATTTAAAATTTCTTATTGCGAACAACCTATCCCCGCCGGTATGGAAACCCATTTCCCTGAAGTGGAAATGGATTCAGGAATTGCCGTTGCAGCCGACGAAAGTATCAGAAATGTGAAAGACTGCCAATATCTGCTGGAACATGAGCTTTGTTCTGTACTTATTGTCAAACCCATGTTGATTGGTTCATTATCAGATCTTAAAGCAATTGCGGAGTTGTCTAAAGCGAAATCCGTTAAAGTGGTAATCACAACTTCCTTAGAAAGCGGTATTGGCCGATCTCAAACTGCTATTTTAGCATCGGTTTTTGGGGATGATTGTTCTCACGGTCTAGCCACTGGACAGCTTTTGGAGGATTCTGTTTTCGATGATGCTTACCTACTCAGAAATGGGAATTATACTTTGCCATTGTTTGATGATTACAAAAAAGTTAACCTCTCCGGCGAACCATTTGTAGTAATTTAACCATGCTTGAAAAACAAGAATCTCAATTTCTGCGATACGGTAATCATACCATTACTTACAAAGATTTATTTGTCAGAACCCAGAATTTTGAATCATTGCTAGCTATAAAAAATGTAGCCTTGCTTATCAATGGAGAGAAACATCCTGATACTGTATGTGCGATTGCTGCTAGTTTTCATCACGGAATCCCCTACTTGGTGATTCCCAATGAAATGAGTTTGGAAAAGATCCCCGGTATCGATGAATTCACTCATTTTTATTCTGCCTCAACAGTTGACACTGATATTCCCGATCACCTTAAAGTGATTTCAAATCAAGAAAGTACAAGCCAATCAACCATCAACACGAATCGCAAACCCGAAGAAAACGACATTTTTGCATGGGTTCTAAGTTCAGGCACTACCGGAAATCCGAAGAAAATTCCATTGAAGCGGCGTCAAATACATGCTGCAATGGATGCCTCAAGAATTAATTTCAGTCCACAACCTGGGGATTTTTGGCTGTTGGATCTACCACTTTCACACATGGGTGGACAAAATGTTATCATAAGAGCATTGATGAACGGTTCGGGAATACATTTGAAAAAAGGAAGTCTGAGTGAGGAATTAAACAAATTTCCTGATATCAACTATTTCTCATTAGTACCTACGCAGTTACACAGATTAGTGAATCAAAATGCACTGGATAGCACTAGAGTTAAAGGGATACTAATTGGTGGAGGTCCGTTTACAGATGATTTGATTATAAATGCCCGAAAAATGGGATTACCGGTTTGTGGGAGTTATGGTATGACCGAAACTTGCGGTCAAATAGCTGTTCAACAATTGACTGATTCCGAAACACCTCCTGCCTCTGTTGGAAAAATTCTATCCGGAAATAAAGTTCGCATTACAGATGACTCCGGCAAAATACTCCCGGCTAATAGTTCAGGGAATATCCAACTATCTGGTACTCAGGTTCCTGATGCTTTAGATTTTCCCGATTCGTTTACCGATGATATGTGGTTCAAAACCGGTGATTTTGGATATCTTGATGAAAACGGCTACTTATTCATCGAAGCGAGACGCTCGGATATGATTGTAAGTGGTGGATTAAATATCAGACCCGCAGAAATTGAAAACCTGCTAAATAAATTAGGCTGGATTAAAGAATCTGTTGTATTAGCTCAAGACAATGCAGAATGGGGACAAATTGCATCAGCTGTAATAGTTTTAGAGGACGGCGAAAAGCGAAACAATCTTGAATTAGAGATGATTTCCAGAGAATATTTAAATGAGCTACTACCCTCGTGGAAAATTCCTAAATTTTGGTCATTCACAAAACATGAACTACCCAAAAATGAAATGGGTAAGGTCTTAAGAAATAAAATTTTAATATGACCTTACCCACTTAGAAAGAATGTTACTTATTTCTTTTCAGAACTAAGCATATTTGGTGACTTCAAGCCTTCTTTTACGCCATAATTAGCACCAGCAATGGCTTCGTGTAATTGGCCATCTTTAATCCAGGCTCGACCACCGTCGTGTTGAAGTCGTTTTTTATTCTTCAAGCGTAATGCCTGGGTATGTAAATCGGTATTCTTTAAAGGCTTCATATCTAAATTTAGTGTTTATCTGCTTGTGATAAATTTTCGCTAAAATACAAAATTTCTATGGAATGAAGCATTAAAGATAGCACTAATCGAGAAATTCAAAAGTTAAAACGTTGGGTTAAATCTAACAATAAAGTTAGGAGTAGCTTTCAAATCCTCTGCAGGCCAGGCAAGTTCGAATCTTAAGACCGATGCCCTACTACTAGAAAAACTGATTCCAAATCCGATATCATGTTTTAATTGATCGAATGAGAATTCCGAAAAACCTGCAAACGGATCGATGGTATCAGCATCGTCTGTATTTACCCAACCGGAATCAAGGAACAGATAGAGTTTATACTGGCTCCAGTTTATTTGATCACTTAGAGTGCTGTTCGTTCTATAATTGCTTAAATGCAATTCGAGATTTGATAAAATCATTTGTGTGCCCTGTAGAGATTTGAATTCTCTTGCACGCAAAGAGCCAATTCCACCCAGAGCGAACATTCTTTGAACAGGTAGTCCACCTTCAAATACCGGAAAAATGGAATCCGGATCTTCAACTGCTCTTACTTCCTCTGCGGTAGATGTTCCCGCTCTCAATCTCCATTTTAACATGTTAGAAGAATCGATTCTGAATATACTGCGGAGTTCTGCTTCGTATCGATTAAAATCAAAATCAGACTGAAGGAAGTCCAGAGATCCTAACTCGGCTCGAATATCACCAGCAAACATAAGGCGGTTATTGAGGATTAAACCACCTGTCTGGAAGCCTGTAGTCCACTCTAAAGACTGCATATATCCTTCGCTTATCATTGGGTTAGCTCTAACGCTTGAACGTCTGCCAAAGAAAGAATAGGTGGTAGCAACATCAAGGGATTCGTAATCTTCAGAACGAAAACGTAAGGTATGCTCAATGTATGGCGTAGTTCGTAGTACAGAATAAGCATTAAAACCTTGGCGGAAGTGGTAATCATAATAGTCATACCCGGCAAATAAGGAGAAAAGCGAATTTTCATTAGTGCCTATGCGCCACAAATCATCACTGAATGTCATACTGTGAAAATTGGCTCCAATTTTTAAAATATCACGAGTTCCAAAAAATCGCTCATATCCAATATTATACTGCCATTCTTTCATCCCAAAAGCATAACCAAGAGTGCCATAAAATTTACCAACCCTAGATCTCATCATAGAATTATTTGGCCAGGAAAATGGAGAGGAATTCAATCCTACATAAAAGCCATCTACTCTGTTATATCTCATTGTGAAACTATTATCAGGAATTGATAATAGTGGATGCAAATCATTAGTACCCGGCAAATCTGTTCTTCCTGAAAAATCCTGTGGGTTTAAGTCAATTCTACGAGTTCTGGTCACCAAAGAATCTGTTCTTCTCACCTGTCGCGAAAAAGAGTTGTCTTCCAAAAAATCGGTGATAGGATTTGTAAAAAATGGGGAATCAAAAATATCGTTTTTCCGATCTTCCGGTTCATCATTTGTATCAACCGTATCTGATTTGGCAATATTTAGGCTGGTTTCAAGCAAAGCGTCTGCTAAAGAAGATTGCTCATTACTATCCCAGGCAAATAAAACTAAGGGAGAAAATATAGCTGTGAAGAAAAATGTCAGTATTAAAGCCTTCATATCGTTTCCATTTATGACAAAAATATGTTTGTGATCTACGGTTATTATTAACCAGAGTTACGTGATTATTATTTTTCTTTCTTAATGATCAGTAAAGTGATGTCGTCTTGATTTGGTGCTCCTTTTGTCCACTTTCTAGCGTCATTGAGTAATCTGTATCTGATTTGATCGCTGGTTTCGTGGGCATATTGAGAAATAACAGCCTGCACTCTGGATATATCATACATCTTCTTTTCATGATCAAATAATTCTGGAAGACCATCACTAAGTGCAATCAGTACATCGCCTTTACTCATTTCCAATTCATTTGTTTGATAAGGAAAATTCAGAACCGAACCGAGAGGCATTCCTTTTAAAGTGATGAGTTTAGCTGAATTGGATTTCTTGTTGTAGTATACCATCGGAGGCATACCGGCAGCGGTCAATTGTAGCCTACCTTTATCAAATCTAATCACAGCCATGCTCATGTACATCATTCGAGCGTCCATATTTTTTACAGCAGTTGAGATACTGTGTAAAAGCGAGAGGTTATCTCCCTGATCAGCATGCGTATGAAAGAAGCTTTTGACGGTTGCTACAATGATACCGGCTTTGAGTCCGTGACCTGTGGCATCGCCAATTGCAAAAATAGCCTGGTCTCCTATCAGGTGATAGTCGTAATAATCTCCCCCAACTTCTGTGGCTGGAAGCATTTCTGCTGAGATATCATAACCCGCAATTTCCGGTAGCTTTTTTGGTAATAATGACAATTGAAGTTTCCGTGCTTCTTCCAGTTCATCCGTCTTACGTTTGTTATCTGCTTCTAACAATTGTCGTTCTAGTTCTTCCTTTTTTAATTTCCGCTCTTTTTCTAAAGCCTCATTTGACAAACGCTGAATTTCAATCAAGTTCGTTTCCAGACGTTTCGTGGTCATGGCAAAATTGCGAGACAAAGAAACAGACATAGCCAGTAAGAGGAAAGCCATCCCAAAAACAGCGGAAATCTCTCTGGAAAAGACAAGCACATCGAAGTTTATAAAGATGATCAGGATTTGAGAGGCTACGAATACTCCTAATCCAACTCCAAATATCACTGCCCCTTTTCTTTTAAAATAAATTGCTGTTATTAGTTGATAAAGAGTTTCTACCGCCAAAAGAATCAGCAATACATCTCTTACCAACAAGAGATACTGACCATTCAAAGTAGCATAAAGGATATAAGCAGCTACTAAAACTGCAACAAAACCAACTCTGACAAGACTCACTTTCGGATGAAGTAATTCATAGACAAAGAGCATGAAAAAGAAGATGGTCAGCCCCCTGAGCACTTCAACAATATGAGTCAGATAATATTGAGCCGTTAGATAGCTTGATAATTCCAGCTGCAATAATACAATTAGAAAGAAGCCAAAAAGAAGAGTAAAAAGGGCAAAAAACAAGTTTTCACGATGTCTTCTTTGATAGATAAATAGTAGTAAGTGAAGTAAACTGAACACAAATAAGGTTCCGCTAAAAAAGAAATGAGACCGGCTTAATTGACGAATGAAATCAATTACCTGAGTCGAATAAAAACCAGCCTCTACAAAGTTGAATCGAATTCCCGATGGTAGATTTCTCTCTCGATACCAATCTGCATTGTTGTTTTGAAAACGTATAGCCAGGATGTTTCTTCCGGGTTCTTTAAATGAAAAAGTGGCAACGTGACTATTATTAGCAAAGATATTGTTTTGAGATGATGGTGAGATTTCAAAAAGTTTTTGACCATTCAAATAAAATTGCGCCAGTCCACTGTTAGAAATAACATCCACGGATAAGGGAATTCCAACTAAGCTTGAATCAACATCTAAGCCGAGGCGAAACCAGCCTTGCCCATTCCAATCCAAGATATCTAATGCAGATGGTTCCAATGATGTACTCATGTTTATCCAATCCCAGTCATCAATATCCGGGGAAGAAAGATCTTTTGAATCATCTACGGTGAAACGCCATATTTCAGGTAAGAAAAGGCTCTTGTAATCATTTTGTAAATCAGAAAGGCTGACTGTTCTCAGTATCTCAAATGAGAATTGTGCCTTAGCCTCAGTAGTCAGCAAGACAGGTACTAAAAAAAGCAACCATAAGTAAATTTGATGTGATTTTATCACCACTGATTCTCTTATATCTGAATTATATCAATCAAATCTGACTTTTACAGTGCCCATATTGGCATGTGCTTGTAATGGCTTACCACCACCATTAAGTTTTAAGCTCATTTCTTCGGTACCAATTTGTCCACTTACAATATCACGCAAATTGTACAATGCGTCTTCACTTCTTTGATCAACACCTGTTATCCAATCATTGCCCCTACCAATTTCTATCCTTCTGCTTTTTACAGAAAGATCTGCTTTTAAATGACCTGGCAACCTTAAATCAATGGAACCCGCTTGAACAGTAAATACAATCGCATCAGTGATTTCGGTTATTTGAGCTTGAATACTACCTCCTCTAACTTCAGCCAATGCAGAGCCTCTTAAATCACTAATATCAATCAGTCCACCATTTAGCAGTATTCGGCTTTCGCCTCGAAATGAATTGATTTTTATGTTACCACCATTCACATTTCCCATCAATTCACCATCAAATGAATTTACACTAAGGTTAGCAGCGGTTAGCATCAGTTGAGATTGCCCACGAACTGAATTGATAGAAATATTACCGGAAGTCAAGCTATATCTGTGATTTCCGTTAACTGATTCATTCGTGACACTTCCATTTGTCATACTTATCTCAAGATTAGTTTCTTGTGGTACTGAAACTTTATAATGTACTCTAACATCACCTCTGGATGATCCGCCTCTGGCAGGATATGATTGGAATGAGATGTTGTTACCTCGTTGACGGCTTGATTGTCTGTACTCATCTGCCCTGTCTCCGGAAAGAATGCGAACCCCTCTGCGGACAAATATTTCAATCTTTACTTCATTTGCATCAGGATTAACCATGATGCTGAGATCGCCTTGAACAATATCTAATTGAACTGTGGGCACATCATCAACAGAAAATGTAAGTATGTCGTTAGGGGTATCGAAATACTCTCCGAACGAATATGCACTTGTAGTGCACGAAATTAGAAGAGAAAAGAAAAGAAGGAGTACAGTCTTGATCATATTCATATAATTAGAGTAGAAACTCAGAAGCCATACGGTTGTTTTCTTCCGGTTGTTTCACTGACATTTAATTTACGAAAGAAGTAAACTGGTGGACGCATAAAATATTACTTATCTGTATGGCTTTCAGGAACGTCCTATTAAACAGTGCTGTTTGTCGTGAAAGCGATTTTCCTTAATTAAAGACAAGAATTTTACAGGCTGTTTGCTGAAAGTTATACTCAGCAACCGTATATTTACAGTCTATACCTCAGGGACATTATTATTTCAGGTCCAAGAACTTATATTAATATTTAACGGAGCAAAACATGAGCAATGCAAACACCCAAACCTTCGATACTGAACAGTATCCCTTTATAAATAAGGGATTGGAAGGTATCGTAGCGTTTTCTACAAATAAAAGTTTTATTGATGGCCAAAAGGGTGAACTTATTTATGCCGGTTATAACATCAACGATTTAGCTCATAATGTGAGTTTTGAAGAGGTTTGTTATTTATTGTGGCACGAAAAACTACCTACTCAAGCAGAACTGGATGAATTAAATAAAGAGCTTGTTGCTAACAGAGCCCTTCCACAGCCTGTTCTTGATTATATAGAGTCTACCAACAGTGAAGCCTCTCCTATGTCTGTACTTCGTACTGCAACTTCCATGTTGGCTGATTTTGATGATGACGCCGAAGTATATACAGACGAAGCCAATATGCGTAAAGCAATTAAGATGACAGCGCAAATGCCTGCAATCATCGCTGCTTTCCATAGAAAAAGAGAAGGTAAAGAAATTATGGCACCACTTTCTGAGGGAAGTACTGCTTATAACTTTCTTTACATGTTGAATGGAGAAAAACCCGGTGAGCAAGCTGAAAAAACCATGGATTTATGTCTGGTATTGCATGCAGAACATGGAATGAATGCTTCTACTTTTACAGCAAGAGCTATTTGCTCAACAATGAGTGATATTTATTCTGCTATCACTGGTGCGATTGGTTCCTTAAAAGGTCCTTTGCATGGCGGTGCTAATACAGCAGTAATGAACATGTTATTAGAGTTGGATAAAGATGCCGATATCAATGAGTTCGTAAGCGGGAAACTGGCTCGTAAAGAGAAAATCATGGGTTTTGGACACAGAGTTTATAAAACAATGGATCCAAGAGCTGTACACCTTCGTTCTATGGCTAAAGGTTTAGCTAAAGAAGTGGGAATGGAATACCTTTATGAGTGGTCTGAAACAATCCTGAAGACTATGAAAGACGAAAAGAACATTGATCCTAACGTTGATTTCTTTTCTGCCACAGTATATTACTCAATGGGAATCAAGCCAGATTTATACACAACTATCTTTGCTATGAGTCGTGTTTCCGGCTGGACAGCCCACTATTTTGAGCAATTTGCGAATAATAGATTGGTAAGACCTCGCGCACTATATGTTGGAGAAAAGAATCTTCCGATTTCTCAGATTAGCGATAGATAATTCTTACCTATTCCCCTATCATAGCCCTGTATGTGAACGCACGTACAGGGCTTTTTTGTTTATATCTTTGTAAAATCAATAAAAACAAAATGTATTTATATCCTTTATTATCTATGCTCAACATTATTCCTTCTTCAAATAATGTGAAAGAAAAACAGATTACTGAACTGAAAAAGATTCTGGAAAAGGTATCAGACACAGAGTTTGGTAAAAAGCATAAGATGGAAGAAATAAATCAATATGAGGACTTCCAAAAACATGTTCCAATAACTGATTACAGTGATATATCTGAGTATGTTGAGCGCATGAAAAAGGGAGAAAAGAATATACTTTGGCCCGGAAAAATAAAGAACTATGCTGTATCAGCGGGCACAACAGGTGATGGAAAGCATATACCTCTTAGTAAGCAACGTATCAAATCTGATCAAAGGTTTATGCGCAAAGTATTTACTAGTTATGCTCTTCAAAGACCAAATTTATTCCCACTTATTGGTGACCATATCAGCCTGCCTGGACAAATTAATAAACATGAAAAGTTTGATGATGTTGATTTAGGAGAAATAAGTGCTTTTTTGGCGAAAGACTCCCCTGGTATTATGAAACATTTCCAAATTCACGATCCTGATAAAATGATTTATCAGGACTGGAATGATAAATTTGATAGTGTATTAGAAAAGGCTGTAAAAGGAGACGTCAGACAAATTACGGCCGTACCATCTTGGATACTTAGTTTATTTCAGGAGGCATTAAAGAAAACCGGAAATAAGAAAATCAAAGATTTGTGGCCAAATTTACGATTGATTATTACCGGTGGTGAAGCACTCGGCAGTTATATACCTCATTTTAACAAACTTTGTGAGGGTCTGGAAATAGATT
>SKIC01000176.1 GCA_007116685.1 Balneolales bacterium | reverse complement strand
CCTGAAGAAATTCAGGAATTGGTAGAAAATATTAGGGTGCCCGGTACACGGACCTAATAAGATAGATGAAGAATGGAAGCTTTTAATTGTGTTCAAGAGTTCAATCAATCTCACCCGATAGCTACGATTCGGGTGAGGTTATTGGATTTAGAAATTTGATTTACTAGCACAATTTCAATACTTCTAAAAAAACTAAGAGAATTAGGTGCAAAAAGGGCTTTTTTCTTTGAAAATCTATCTCGAATCGTATATTCACATTAAGAAATACACACAATAACTTTTCCGGCTTTCACATCCGGGTAATCTCATTTTCCACAATAAAAAAAGATGTAGATCATGACTCCAAAATCAATTAAAAGCACAACTGCGGATACCAATCTTTTTCATCCGCCAAAAAGCATAGTTCGCAAAGCAAATATTAAAGATTACGACAAAACGTACGAGCGTTCTATCACAGACCGTGAAGGTTTCTGGGCAGATGAAGCTAAAAAACTGAAATGGTATAAAAAATGGAAAACCGTTTTAGATGATACCAATAAGCCGTTTTATAAGTGGTTTACCGGAGGTAAAATAAACATCGTTGATAATGCAATTGACCGTCATTTGGCAACGCATCGCCGAAATAAATTAGCTATGATTTGGGAAGGTGAGCCCGGTGATGTGAAAACCATGAGTTACCATGCTCTGAATAGGGAAGTATCGAAATTTGCCAACGTGCTGAAGTCTATGGGAGTTCGCAAAGGTGAAATCGTTACGATTTATATGCCGCAGATTCCCGAATTGCCAATAGCTATGTTAGCTTGTGCTAAAATTGGCGCCATGCACTCCGTGGTTTATGGTGGATTTTCAACAGAGGCACTTGCCGGACGTATTGCCGATGCAAATTCACGTGTTTTAGTTACTGCTGATGGGGGCTGGAGAAGAGGTAAAATCACCGATTTGAAATCCATCGCCAACGAAGCTATGGATCGCTCTCCAACTATTGAGGTTTGTATCACCGTTAAACGCACAGAGCACGAAGTTCACATGGAAAATGATCGTGATTTTTGGTATCACGATTTGATGTCGCTTCCTATTGCATCTCCTAAATGCGAAACCGAAGTGATGGATGCTGAAGATCCGCTTTTCATTTTGTTTACTTCCGGAACAACCGGTAAACCAAAAGGTTTAGTGCATACACATGGTGGTTATTCGGTGTACACATCCACCACGCATCGTTATGTTTTTGATATAAAAGACGAAGACCGCTGGTGGTGCGCCGCTGATCCGGGCTGGATTACCGGTCACAGTTATTTGGTGTATGGGCCGCTGATTAATGGTGCAACTATTATGCTTTACGAAGGTGCTCCAAATCACCCCTATCCAAACCGCTGGTGGAATATGATTGAGAAGTACGGAATTACCATTTTGTACACATCCCCAACCGCTATTCGTGGTTTGATGCGTTTTGGCGATCAATGGCCACAACGTCATGATATTTCAAGTTTGCGCTTGCTGGGATCGGTGGGGGAGCCCATCAATCCGGAAGCCTGGCGTTGGTATCATGAGGTAATTGGCGACGGTAAATGCCCCATTATGGATACCTGGTGGCAAACAGAGACGGGTGGTTTTATGATTGCACCACTGCCGATTACTCCACTAAAGCCCGGTTCAGCTACCAAACCATTTTTCGGAGTCGAAGTTGGTGTTGTTGATGAAAATGGAAAAGAAGTTGCAGCCGGCGAAGAAGGAAAGTTGGTAATTAAAGCGCCCTGGCCGGGTATGGCTCGCACTATTTTTGGCGATCCAGACCGATACGTTGATACGTATTGGAAAGAATACGAAAAACAAGGCTGGTACAAAGCCGGCGATTCTGCCCGTATCGACGAAGATGGCTACGTTTGGGTTATTGGGCGGATTGACGATGTGATTAAGGTAAGCGGTTACCGCCTTGGTACTGCCGAAGTTGAAAGTGCTTTGGTAAGTCACCCGATGGTGAGTGAAGCGGCAGCCATTGCCTTGCCTCACGAGGTAAAAGGAAATGCCATCCACACCTACGTTATCCTAAAAGCCGGAGAAAAAGGCGATAAAAAACTCGAGGAAGAACTGAAGAAACACGTTTCTGATGAAATGGGACCGATTGCAAAACCGGAAGCCGTTCATTTCCTTGAAAGTCTGCCCAAAACCAGATCCGGAAAGATCATGCGCCGCGTTCTAAAAGCCCGTGCAATGGGAGTTGACGAAGGCGATTTGTCAACTTTGGAAGATTAAATCTGATTTCAAACCATAAAAAAATCCACCTTTTCAATTAAAAAGGGTGGATTTTTTGTTTTATTGAAAAGTCATCTGAATCGGTTTGTCAGAAAAAAATTACTTCTCGCGGGTATTTTCAGAAATGATGAAATGAGGACGGTTTTTTACCTCATCGAAAATACGTCCCACATACTGACCCAGGATTCCCAGCATGATGAGTTGTATGCCTCCAAAAAAGATGATGATGGCGATAGTAGAAGCCCATCCACCGGGTGGTGTTTGGAAAAAGAACATCTTTATTAATTCTATCAGCAAATAGATAAATCCAAATAAAGCAGCAAATACGCCCAGCCATCCGGCAATTCGTAGAGGAAGTGATGAAAATGAAATCATCCCATCCATCGCCAGTTCAAGTAACTTTTTGAAATTGTACTTCGGTTTGCCCGCAGCTCGGCCATCACGCTCGTATTCGTGACCCGTTTGCTTGAAACCAACCCAGCCACGCATTCCTCTGATGAAGCGATTGTGTTCCGGCATGGCATTGATTTGATCCACAACTTTTTTATCCATTAAGGAGAAATCCCCGGAATCTAAGGGAACATCAATATTCGCCATTTTTTTTAGCAAGCGATAGAAGAGGAAATAGCAGAATTTCAGAATAAAATTTTCTTTTCTGTTTTTCCGAACAGCATACACCACATCAAATCCGGTTTCCCATTTTCTGATCATATCAGGGATGATTTCGGGAGGGTCTTGTAAATCGGCGTCAATTACTGCTACCAAATCCCCGGTGGTTTGTTGTAATCCTGCGGAAACAGCCGTTTGGTGACCAAAGTTTCGGCTCAATCGAAATGCATCAGCATGTGCTTTGTTAGAGGTATATTCGCTTAGAAGATCCCAGGTTTTGTCCTTGCTTCCATCATCCACAAAAACAAATTCTACTTCTCCATCTATATCATTTCGGAGATTCTCAAGACGCTCGGTCAGTAAGGGTAGAACATCTTCCTCGTTATAGCAGGGGATGACAAGACTGAGCGTTTTGCCTGTAAAAGTTCTTTGTTTATCCATTATGGAGCCTCCGGTGCTGTCCACCAAACATATTCCCGTTGTTGATCCATTCTCGTTCGTCTTACTTCTGTGAAGCCATTAGCCTGAAGTGCTTCTTCCAATCGGGTAGAGCGATACCAGATATTCCAGTTAATGGTGATTACGTGGTCGGCTTCTAAGGCCATATCAATATATTTTCTGGTTCCCACAGTTTCCAATTCCCATTTTGCGCTCCAAACCAGAGGCCTGCCGATTTTTAGAGTCAGATAATTATCCATGGGTGCAAAAACCACACCCTCGGTTTCTTTGAGGTCGGCTGCTAAACGCTCGTATTCGTTTTGTGCTTGCATTCTGTACTGCCAAGTACTAATTGTGGAAGCCGGACCAATCCGCAATGTCAGAAAGAAGGAGAGTGCCAGGAATGTAATTAGGGCAGGTGCAATCCATTGTTTTCTACCGCCAGATTTAAGCTTATGCAACCAATCATCCACCTGAAAACTGATTACAAACAAAAATGACAAAATGTAGAAGAAAGGTTGATAGGCATTACTCAATCCGCCGGCTTTTATAGCTGTGGCAATAGACGCAGGGAAGGCCAATAATAAAGCCAAAATCAGAATGGTGTATTTGAGAGCCCACTGACCTTTATAAAAAGCTCTGAGCACCATCATAATGGTGAATGGGATAAAATAACTGCGTAAGATATTATAAGGTGCAGAATCCAATCCCGCCCAGCGTATTTCAAATGTTCCGGGTTGAACGAAACTGTAGAAGAAAATTGCAGGTCCGGTAAACCAATAGAAAAATGCCCATGATAAAGCGGTGAAACCGGCAAAAGTAAATGCATGAATGAACATCGCCTTGTATTCTTTGTGCAGAAATAATCCCGCAAGAATAGCCGGCAAAAAGAACAGCATATTTTGTTTAGAGCTAAACGATAAACTGACTGCGATAGCGCTTGCAATTACGAATCGGTAGTCTTTATGCCTGCCATCTATCAAAAGAAAAATGGAAAGTAATCCCAGGAAAGAGGAGAAGGAATCAGATTTGGCATGTAAATCAAAATGCGCCAGAGAATTATGCCACACAAAAACCATAGCGAGCACTAAAAGTAATTGCAGTACAGATTGCTTTTCGGAGGATTTCCAGTAGAGCAGAGACACTCCAATAAGCGAAAGCACGGTTACAAATCTGAGTGTGAGCAAAGATTCAGGAAGTAGCAAAAAGAGAAAAGCACCGAAAAGAGGGAAGAAGGGTGCAT
>SKIC01000160.1 GCA_007116685.1 Balneolales bacterium | reverse complement strand
ATTACTTTGGTTTAATGTTTCAATTTGGACTTGGGAGCCATATCACACGCGGGGTGCCTGGTTATGATATGGTTATCCAAAATCGGGAAATGATCGGTCACCCGGGTTCTGCTTATGGTTTACTGAGTGACCTTTATGTGGATCCAGAAAATAATTTTGGATTAGTTTTTATAACCAATGGAGTTGGAGAAGGTTTTAAAGTAGATAATCGATCGGCCTTTTACACTATTGAGCAAGACGTTTTTGAGGCGCTAAGTGGGATTCAAGCTGAGCTTTGCCAAACCGATACTAATGCAGAACAATTTGAGCCGAATAGTTTTCGCTTAACCGGAAATTATCCCAATCCATTTAATGCCCAAACTATTATCACATTTGAGTTAGAAGAATCAACAGAAATAAAACTTGAAATATTTGACAATGTCGGTAATCGGGTAGCTATTTTGTTTGATGGGACAAAATCAGCAGGAGAGCATCAGGTTGGATTTGATGCAAAAAAATTAGCGTCTGGAGTCTATATAGTTCGATTAAGTTCCTTACATTCTAGCCATTCAAAAAAGATTACGCTACTACGATAAAGCCACAAGGTGCTTATCGTTAAAAACTATATATATGACAACAGCACATGCTTTCGATATTGCCAAATTGGAATTGGTAATGGAGCTAACGGCACAAATAAATTCCAAACTCGAGCCCTCTGAAATACTACGCGCAATTATGCGTGCTGCCAAACACATCATGGAAGCAGAGGCTAGTTCCCTTTTTTTAATTGACGAAGAAACCGAAGATTTGGTACTCTCGGTGCCCACCGGTCCGGCAACGGCAGAACTTTCTAACAAAAGAATGCCCAAAGGCACGGGCATTGCAGGTTGGGTAGTGGATAAAAACACTTCTCAAATAATCTCTGACATTACTAAAGATGAACGTTTTGGCGGTGATGTCCGCAGTGATTTATTTACTACACGCAACATGATTTGTGTACCCATGTGTAATCAGGACGGAAAAGTGATGGGTGCTTTGCAAGCTATAAATACACAGTATGCAGAAAACGACAAATCAGAAATCCTTTCTCTCTTTGAAGCCTTAGCCAATCAAGCCGCAATTTCAATCACAAATGCTCGATTGAAAGAAGAGCAAGTGAAACAAGAATTGATGCAAAGAGAATTGCAGCTTGCCGAGACCATTCAAAGTGGATTTTGGCCCAAATCCACACCGGAAATTGCCGGATTCTCGATTGCGGGTACCAGCTTACCTGCAGCTAAGGTTGGCGGCGATTATTACGATTTTATCGCCATTCCCAATACCAATAAATATGCATTTGTGGTTGCGGATGTTTCCGGGAAAGGCGTTCCGGCAGCTTTGTTGATGGCTACCGTTAGGGCTGTATTGCGTGCAGAATCAGAGCATAATCAAGCCGCTGATCAGGTAATTCAGAAAGTAAACAAAGCCATCTTCAGGGATTCGCCACCTGATAAATTCATCACCATGTTTTATGCGGAACTGGATCCGGATTCAGGAACAATCACTTGCGTAAATGCCGGGCATAATCCACCTTACGTGATTGATGCAAGCGGAGAAAACCTGGAAATGCTCACCGATGGCGGCGTGATGCTTGGTGTATTACCTGAAATGTTTTACCAAAGCAAAACCTTAAAACTGGAAAAAGGCCAAACACTCACCATTTTCTCTGATGGAATTACCGAAGCAAGAAACGCTGATGGCGAATTCTACGAAGAAGAACGTTTCGAAAAGTGGCTCAAAGAAAACGCCAACTTATCTGCCAAAGAAATGCTCGAAAAACTAATGGCTACCGTTCTGGAATTTCAGGGAAATGCCCCACAATTTGACGACATTACGGCTATAATGATAAAGGCAGATTAGTAACTAATCTGCAGACTAGCTTATTATTATTTCTAATTTTTGAGGCTTGGGTCAGGTTTGTCTTGGGTCAGGTTTGCAACCTGACCCAAGTCTTACAAAAACCAACTAATCCGCCCACTCTGCAACATCATTATAAACCTCAACAAAGGTAATCGATTCCCCATCTTTGCTGATGCCCGCTTCAAACTCCGCCAGACCTTCTCTTTCTTTGGAAATCAACAGACCGGCAAGTTTGTTAGTGATTTGCTTCTGAATCAACCTCTTGAGTGGACGCGCACCAAATTGCGGATCGTAGCCTCTGGCAGCCAACCAATCCTTAACCAAATCCGGTACTTCCAAATGCACATTATTGCGCTTCAGCATTTTGTGTACACGATCTAATTGGATGTCTACAATTTCACGAATGTGCTCTTTGCCAAGCGGGTGGAACACAATCACATCATCAATGCGGTTCAGAAACTCGGGTCGAATGGTGGATTTGAGTTGCTGCATCAATTTATTTTGCAAGTCATCATAAACTTCATCGCTTATATCACCACCTGATTTTTCAATTTCCTGACGAATCAAATGCGAACCTAGATTACTGGTCATGATGATGATGGTGTTTTTGAAATTCACCGTCACGCCTTTGTTATCTGTCAGACGTCCATCGTCAAGAACTTGTAGCAAAACGTTAAACACATCCGGGTGTGCTTTCTCGATTTCATCCAGCAAGATTACGGAATAAGGTCGACGGCGCACGGCTTCTGTTAATTGACCGCCTTCGTCGTAACCCACATAACCCGGAGGCGCTCCCACTAAACGGCTTACGCTGTGTTGCTCCATATATTCACTCATATCAATGCGCACCATGGCGTTTTGATCATCAAACAAATACTCAGCCAGGGAGCGAGCAAGTTCGGTTTTACCAACTCCTGTAGATCCCAGGAAAATGAATGAGCCAATAGGGCGGTCTTCATCCTGAAGGCCGGCTCGCGAACGACGAACGGCATTAGAAACGGCATCTATTGCCGGATGCTGACCAATTATGCGATCATGTAGAGCATCTTCCATCGTCATGAGTTTTTGCCGCTCACTTTGTAGCATTCTGGTGACCGGAATCCCAGTCCATCGGGAAACGATTTCAGCGATATCCTCATCTGAAACTTCTTCCTTCAGCATAGCCTTATCACCCTGGATTTCATCAAGGCGAACTTTGGTTTCTTCTAATTCCTTCTCCAGTTTATTGATGGTGCCGTAACGCAATTCAGCCACCTTCTCATACTGACCCAAGCGCTCAGCTTTATCTGCCTGATGGCGTGCTACTTCAATGGCTTCTTTCATACCACGAATGGACTGAATTAATTCTTTTTCATTAGTCCAGTGTGATTTCAAAGAACTGTACTTTTCTTTCAAATCGGCAATATCTCTGGATATTTGCTCCGTTTTAGTGGAATCGTTCTCCTTCTTCAGGGCTTCTCGCTCGATTTCCAGTTGCCGTATTTGCCGGTCGATATTATCCAACTCTTCAGGCATGGAATCTATCTCAATACGCAAACGGGAAGCGGCTTCGTCAATCAAATCAATGGCTTTGTCCGGCAGAAAACGATCTGCGATATAACGATGCGAAAGTTCTGCGGCAGAAATAATCGCAGAATCAGTAATTCGTACCCCGTGGTGTACTTCATAGCGTTCTTTCAAACCACGAAGGATGGAAACGGTATCTTCCACGGTCGGTTCGCCAACCAATACCGTTTGAAGGCGTCTTTCCAAAGCCTTGTCTTTTTCGATAAATTTGCGGTATTCGGTTAACGTGGTTGCTCCAATGGCACGCAATTCACCACGAGCCAGACTTGGTTTTAGGATGTTTGCGGCATCCATTGCGCCTTCGGTTTTTCCGGCACCAACCAAAGTGTGAATTTCATCGATAAACAGGATGATTTCACCGGCAGCATCCATCACTTCTTTAACAACAGCCTTTAAGCGGTCTTCAAATTCTCCTCTGAATTTAGCTCCGGCAACCAAAGCACCCAGGTCAAGGGCAACAACACGTTTTGTTTTTAATCCCTCGGGTACATCACCCTGGAAAATCCGCAGGGCAAGCCCTTCTGCAATAGCTGTTTTACCCACGCCGGGCTCCCCAATCAAAACGGGATTATTCTTTGTGCGTCGGGTCAAAATCTGCATCACTCTGCGAATTTCATGATCCCGACCAATTACAGGGTCGAGTTTATTTTTCTCAGCGAGTTCATTCAGGTCACGCGCATACTTTTTTAGAGCCTGATAACGGCTTTCAGCATTAGGGTCATCTACTTTCTGCGAACCTCTGATGTCTTTGAGTACTGTAAGAATTTTTTCTCTGCTAATACCTTCATCTCGTAAAATAGAAGCTGCAGAACTGCTTCCATCCACAATTCCAATCAAAACGTGCTCAGAACTGATGTATTCGTCGCCCAAATCAAGGGCTACTTTATTAGCTTTGTCAAAAGCCGTTTTGGTATCGTTAGTCATATACTGACCGCTGACAGAAGAACCCTTCACCACGGGTAAACTTCTAATTTCTTCATCCACTTTATTGTGAATATTTGCTACCGATGCTCCCATCTTTTTTAGGATGGTGACACAAACATTGTCTGTATCTGTAACCAATGCTTTTAAAACATGTACGGGCTCTAAGCCTTGCTGATTTTTATTCGCAGCAAGTT
>SKIC01000145.1 GCA_007116685.1 Balneolales bacterium | reverse complement strand
TACACTATCGCAGTCGAGGACGACTGCGTATTTTCCCCGGGCATACGCCATGGCGCACAGGATACGCCGTGGCAGATGCCCTACAAGTTTATGCCGCTCCTCCGGAGCTTTATTGTTTTGATTTCGTGATGTTTCTACAAAGGTTTCATCCCTCCGGGATTCTTAATTGTGGTTTGTAGGTTGGAGAAATGATTCTGAGAGATATTAGATTTGAAAATGATCAGGGTATTTTTTGTTCAATTTTTTGCGATTACTTCGCAATACCCAGTCCGCCTGCGGCGGACGAAATCTTTGTAGCAAAAAAATTGCACCTCAACCATTGTAAGCCCCAGAGGGGCGGCACTTCTTGAGAATCGGAATGATATAATTCCCACCCGCCGAGGTGATCCTCACCCGGCGTGCATTTCTGCGTACGCCATTGCGCATACTTTTGTCACTAGTTTGCCACGAGAATACGACACGGCGCAGAGGGGAAGACTCGAAAAACTTTCGCTGCGTGAAAATCACCGCAGCGGGGAGCTTTTTCAAATGGATCATCCTCTCCCATAAATGATGCTTGTAAAAAGTGTGTTTCGGAGGTAAGTTTGCCGCTTGTACCTTTTTTTGTAACGAGCGATACACCAAGTTTACATCATATTATGCGCATCAGAACCCAGCAAATAAACACCATCGTAGGTGATATAAGTGGTAACACCCAAAAAGTGATACGGGCTATTCATCAGGCTGAAAAAGAGCAAATCGACCTTCTTGTTTTACAAGAATTGGTGGTTTGTGGCTATCCTCCGATGGATTTACTGGAAAAGAAATCGTTTATCCAACGTTGCGAAGAAGTTATTGATGAAATCATTTCAGAAACAAAAAATACAGCTGTGATTTTTGGCGCTCCCTTGCGTAATCCTGAAAATATTGGACGCCCCATTATCAATGCCGCCATTTATGCCGGGCAAGGCGAAAAAAAAGCAGTAATCGCCAAAACCCTGCTTCCAACCTACGATATTTTCGACGAGTTCCGGTATTTCGAACCCAATGCAGACTTTTCACTTCAGTCCATCAAAGGAATTCCCGTTGGTATCACGATTTGCGAAGATATTTGGCGAAATGAAAACGAAATCAATTATCACACTTACAACATAGATCCCGCTCACGAATTGGCGGATTTAGGTGCAAAAGTGATCATCAATATCTCTGCATCACCATATTCGCGCCATAAGCCTGAATTGCGGTTAAAAATGCTGCAAGGTCATGCACAGCGACTAAACCTGCCCATTATTTATGCCAATCAGGTGGGAGCCAACACGGAAATCATTTTTGATGGCGATAGTATGATGCTTGACCGTGATGGGAATATAGTAGAACGCTGCGCATTATTTACCGAAGATTTCGCCGATGCCATTCTGGATGAGCAAAATAATTTGATTTCGGTTACAAATCGGAATCAGAAAAAAATGTCTTACGAAGAAGGTTATGTAAAAGCATTGATTCTCGGATTGCGTGATTACATGGAAAAATCCGGTTTGGGTAAAAAAGTTATCCTCGGTTTAAGCGGTGGTATAGATTCGGCACTAACTGCCGTTATTGCCTGCGAGGCAGTAGGAGCAGAAAATGTACTCGCCATTACCATGCCTTCAGAGTTTTCATCTGAAGGATCCGTTTCGGATTCTCAAAAGCTGGCAGAAGCTCTGGGCATGAGATTGGAAGAAATCCCGATCAAAAACTTATACAATTCCTACCTGGATGCATTGCAACCATTATTTGAGGGAACGGCATTTAATGTGGCCGAGGAAAATATCCAAAGCCGATCCAGGGGTGTTTTGTTGATGGCTGTTTCAAATAAATTTGGTCACGTTTTACTGAATACCGGGAATAAATCCGAGATGGCTGTTGGCTATTGTACGCTTTATGGCGATATGGCCGGCGGATTATCTGTCATTTCTGATGTCTATAAAACCGAAGTTTTTGCAATCTGTCGATGGTTGAATGATGTTTATTATGGCAAGGAAGTTATTCCGGAAGCCATTATCACCAAGCCTCCGAGCGCCGAATTGCGCCCTGATCAAAAAGACACCGACAGTCTGCCGGAATATGATGTGTTGGATACCATTTTAAAAGCTTACATAGAAGAACAACTTTCGGTGTACGATATTTGTAAAAAGATAGATGACAGGGATTTGGTCTTGCACATCATCCGTATGGTTGACCGAAATGAATACAAACGAAGACAGGCTGCACCGGGTTTGCGTGTGAGTCCCAAGGCTTTTGGCGTTGGTCGCCGATTACCAATAGTGCAAGGCTGGACTCCCCAGCAATAAATATGAATCAGAACGTTTCTAACTAATTACGGCACTCTATTTGCTGAAAAGGCTTTGATTAGGTGCGTAATGCCTGTCAATTTCCGTATATTATCAAAATGTGCCCATTGTAAATCAGAGGATAATTACTACTCCATGAAAAAAATCTCTACGGTTATTTTTGCCCTATTTTTGGTTAATAGCCACGTAAATGCTCAAACTGTAATGTCAAATTACGGTAGTGAGGAATTACCCATCATCGAATTACCATTTCAAAATCCTTACGAAGAATTATTGGCTAACGATATTTTGTTGCGCACCAATGGCTCTGGTGGAGAATTGAGTGGCGATTTACTTGCGCGTGTATTAGATATCTATCGCTTGCATTTCAGGGCTTTGGAAGCGCAACTGCAAAACGATTTAATTGCGGCGGAGACCAATATTAATGACGCTTTGACGCAAATTCATGCACTTATGGAGGAAAACCCTGACGTCCAGGGTACACGAAAATTCACTGAAATGTATCGTTCTGTGATGTCTGCATATCAAGATTTTTATGGAATCGAAGGACCGGTTTCAATGGCCTATGGTGATATTTTTGCCGTACATCAGGAAATGTTTATGAACGATGATTGGTTCGATGACGCCAGCTTTTCATTTCCGGAAGATATTACCATCCAAAAAACAGACGTTCCGCTGATTAGAAACCGTCAGGTGAACAATCACATTGCATATTTAACCGTTCGACGTCCGGATATTATGGAGCGTTGGTTACAACGTTCTGCGTATTGGTTCCCAATGATGCGAGAAATTTTTGAAGAAGAAGGCGTCCCTCTGGAACTCATTCACCTTTCAATGATTGAAAGTGGTTTGGTGCCCGTAGCAAGGTCACACGCCGCCGCCGTTGGAATGTGGCAGTTTATTTACGCTACAGGTGCCGTGTATGGATTAGAAAGAAACTGGTGGATTGATGAGCGCAGAGATCCCATAAAATCAACTCGTGCCGCTGCTCAGCATTTACGAGATTTATATGAATTTTGGGGCGATTGGCACCTTGCTCTTGCCAATTACAACGTGAGTACTCGCAGAATGAGAAGTTCCATCCGTTTAGCCGGCGGTGAGCGAAATTATTGGGCAATTTTCCCATATCTCCCAAGAGAAACTCGTGGATATGTACCGGGCTATATCGCTGCAACCCTGATTGCCATGAATCCAGAAGAATTCGGTTTTGAAATTGATAATAGCGATGTAGTTCCTTACACTTTTGAAACAGTTCCTGTTCAGGGTTCTATCGATTTACGAGTTCTTGCTGAAGCAGCCGGCATTGCTACCGATGTTTTAAGAAATTACAACCCAGAGTTATTGCGTTGGGCTACCCCTCCCGGACCTGAGCCTTATCACCTGAAATTGCCTGTAGGTACGAAAGAAGTTTTTCTCGCCAACTACGAGCAAATTCCTGATGATCAGCGAATCAATAATATGGTGATTCACTCTGTAAACAGAGGCGAAACCTTAGGCGCAATTGCAAACAGATACGGAACCACCGTTCGTGATTTATATGCCGTAAACGATGGGTTAAGTCACATTATCCATCCGGGGCAGCAGATCGTGATTCCTGTACCAGGAAATAACGTAGCCATTCGTTCAGACCGTCCTTCCAATTCTCAGGTTGCCAGAACTGCGGCTACGCAACAACGTCAGGCAGCAAATCAGCCGGCAAATACGGTTGCTGTTACCTATACTGTAAAGAGTGGAGATACTATTGGCCACATTGCCGAATGGTTTGATACTCAGGCATGGCGAATCCGCTCCTGGAATAACGTTGGGAATATGATTCGCGTTGGACAACGTTTAACGATTTATGTGCCAAGACAGCATCAGGCATACTATGCTGCGATAAATAACATGACTTTGGCACAAAAGCGGCAGTTAGAAGGCCGTCGCGGCCCGGTTGCTTTAACAGATTCTGATGGCGTCAGACGTTATACGGTACAGCGAAATGATAACTTGAGCGATTTGGCCAGAACGTTTGGCACAACGGTTCAGGAAATCATGCGCGTGAACGGCCTAAACTCTCATACCATTTACATAGGTCAAAGCTTGATTATCCCAAACTAACCTGATACATGAAATTTCTTCGAAAACTTGCCCTGATTTTTTTCCTGCCGGTAATTCTGATTGTCTCTTCCGGCTTTTATTATGGTAGTGATACCTACTTCGAAATAAAAAAGAACTTCACGATTTTCAGCGAGATTTTTGAAGAAGTTTCCAGGCGCTATGTAGTAGAAGTTGATCCCGGCGAAATGATGCGTACAGCCGTTGGTGCCATGCTGGAATCCCTTGATCCCTATACCTCTCTGATTGACGAAACCGGCAGTAGAGAAATGGATATCGTTACTACAGGCCAGTATGCCGGTGTAGGTCTTGAGGTGGGCGCCCGTGGTGGTAAATTGGTAGTAATCGCGCCTATTGAAGGATATTCCGCCCATAGAATGGGTGTTCGTGCCGGGGATGTTATCATTTCGGTGAATGGTATTTCTGTTCGTGATTTTAATCCCGAAGATCTTCAAACTCAATTACGTGGTGAGGCCGGAACATCGGTAACATTGGTTGTGCAACGATTCGGAATTGAAGAAGACTTGGAATTCGAGTTGGTTCGTGAATCTATTGAAGTTAAAAATGTAATTTGGGCAGGTTTTATTGACGATGAAAAAGGCGTAGGCTACGTTCTTCTTCAAAGATTTGGACAAAATGCCGCACAAGAAGTGGCTGATGCCATCAAAAAGATGGACGAAACCCAAAACCTGAACGCACTAGTTCTGGATTTACGTAACAACCCCGGTGGTTTGCTAGATGAAGCTGTAATGTTAGCCGATTTGTTTGTGGAATCGGGAATCGATGTAGTCAGTACCAAAGGCCGTTTACCGGAAACCAACTTTTCGTATCAAACTCGAATTGATCCCATTTACACCGACAGACCATTATTCGTTTTGCAAAACAGCGGTAGTGCCAGTGCATCAGAAATCGTATCCGGTGCTATTCAGGATTTAGACCTTGGAGTTGTAATCGGCGAGCGTAGTTTTGGAAAAGGATTGGTGCAAATTGTGCGCCCATTGTCGTATAACATGGCTATCAAAATTACTACTTCAAAGTACTACACGCCAAGTGGGCGATCTTTGCAATCCATAGAATATCTCTCGGAAGAAGAAACCGCAGGAATTGATGTGCCTGATTCTGTTCGTCAGTCATTTACAACAAGAGCCGGCAGAGAGGTATTTGAAGGCTTGGGAATAGAGCCTGATGTAGAAATTTCAGAGCATTCATTGAGTTTGCTCGAAATTGCCTTGTTGCGCAATAGCCATTACTTCTTCTTTGCGAATCAATTTTACTCAAAAAACGAATCTTTTCCGGAAAGTAAATCCCGGGAAGATATTTTTGAGGCATTTATGGCATATCTGGAAGCCGAAGAGTTTTCTTTCGAAACCCGCGCTCAGAGAAATTACAATAACCTGATAGCTTCACTTTCTGCTGACGTAGTTCAAAACTCATCAGAGAAAATTGAATCTCTGCGAGTTTTATTAGAGCAGGATAAAGAAGCAATGATGAGCGAGAACAGAGATTACATTATTCGGGAATTAATGCTCGAAATAATTTCCCGATACGAAGGCGCCAGCGGTCGACTTAAAAAATCGCTCAAAGATGATCCAATGACTTTAAAAGCGAAAGATTTGGTTGCTGATTCAGATTCTTATTTCGCAATTTTACAATAATGGCTAAGGCAGATTTACATATTCACACCTTGGCTTCCGACGGCAAATGCAGTCCGGAAGAGGTTGTTCGCCTTGCCGCTGAGAATAATCTTAGTACCATTGCCATCACAGACCACGATACCTATAAAGGCTATTTTAAAGCCAGAGAAGCCGGTGATGAGTATGGCGTTCGAATAATACCAGGAGTGGAAATAACCACTGATTACAACGATCGCGAATGTCATATTTTAGCTTATGCTTTTGATATTGGGCATTCGGGATTTAAGCAGAAACTGGCCGAACAGCGCTTAATCAGAGTTGAGCGCTCAAAAAAAATGGTCAAGAATCTCAATAAACTCGGTTTTGATATCGATTATGATGAAGTTCTTGGCGAAGCCGGAGCAGCTAATATTAGCAGAGTTCATATTGCTCGTTTAATGCTGAAAAAAGGATATGCCGGTTCTATACAGGAGGTCTTTGACCGATATTTAGGCAATGATAAGCCGGGATATTTTAAATCCGATTATACTTCAGCAGAAGACGTGATTAGTCTTATCCACGAAGCCGGCGGCGTAGCCATTCTTGCACACCCGGGTTTGTTTTATTTATGGGAAGATTTGCGCTTTTTCCTCAACAACGGAATTGATGGAATTGAGTATATACATCCCACTCATAATTTTGATCTGCAAAAGAAGTATAAAACTTGGGCAGAAAATTTTAAGCTCTTAATTAGCGGTGGCTCTGATTTTCATGGCAGACAACGAGATTATTATCATTTTGGAAATGTGACCGTTGATGAGAGCTATGCAGATGCTATTTTGGCAAAAGCAGCAAATTATAAACAATCAGAAATGAAGAAATAGAATTATGGAACCGAAAGTATTTGAAGGTGATTTTTCAGCAAGTGGAGCAAAAGTTGCTATCGTTGTTACGCGATGGAACTCATTCATTACGGAGCGTTTAAAAGAAGGCGCGCTCGATGTTTTACGCAGACATGGTATTACATCGGATAACGTACATATTGCCTATTGCCCCGGAGCGTATGAAATTCCACTTACCGTTACTTCACTTTTAAAAACCGGAAATTACGATGGTGTAATTGCTTTGGGAACCGTAATTAGAGGAGCAACTCCTCATTTTGATTATGTTTGCTCAGCGGTTAATTCCGGTATTCAACAAGCCATTCAGACCTACGAGAAGCCCGTTGGTTTTGGAGTTTTAACAACGGATACTATCGATCAAGCCATTGAAAGAGCGGGCACTAAAGCAGGAAATAAAGGCGAAGAGACTGCTATGGCTGTTTTAGAAATGATTTCCTTGCAGAAGAAGATATTAGCTGGTTAAATACTTGAAATCGGGTAAATAAAGCCATAAACTACAAGGCTGATATCACGCAAGAAATAAAGCCGATTTTTGGACAGTATATCGTTAAATGGAAATAAACAAACGCCGGAAGATTTTGAGCTTCAAACAAAGCTGAAAGCATCCGGTAGGATACCCGAGCACATCGCTATCATTATGGATGGTAATGGGAGATGGGCGAAAACAAAGGGTAATATCCGCATTTTTGGTCACAAAGCCGGGGTAGATTCGGTACGTGATGCAACGGAAGTTTGTGCACAACTTGGTGTTAAATATTTAACGCTTTACGCATTTTCCACCGAAAATTGGCGCCGTCCATCCGCAGAAGTATCTGCCTTAATGAATTTACTCGTCCAAGCCCTTAGGAGAGAGACAAAAAAGCTAAACGAAAACGATATTCGTCTTAATGCCATTGGACAAATTGAACGCTTTCCCAAACAGTGTCAAAAGCAACTAGCTGAAGCGCTTGAAATCACCAAAGATAACAACCGTATGCAGTTGTGTCTTGCGCTGAGCTATTCAGGCAGATGGGATATCACACAGGCCGTTCGTAAAATTGCTGATGCCGTAAAATCAGGTGATATTAATCCGGAAGATATTGATGATAATCTCATCAACGATCATTTGGTCACCGCTGATATTCCTGATCCTGATTTGATAATCCGCACCAGTGGCGAATTTAGAATCAGTAATTTTCTACTTTGGCAATTAGCCTATTCAGAACTTTATATCACAAATACTTTTTGGCCTGATTTCAGAAGAGACGAATTATACAAAGCTATTGAGTCCTATCAGAAAAGAGAGAGAAGATTCGGGAAAATCTCAGAACAAGTAGCTGAAACCAGCTCCTCCACATGATTTATAGACTAATCTTCACTATCCCAAAATATCATCGAAATAATCACCCTCAAGTAGCGTTATTGCTCTCGTGAATCTAAAGGTCATAATACTCCGAATTACTTTACTTGCTATGCTAACCCTCTCCGGTTGGGGATGGATGGCACATGCGCAAACCTCCCAATCAGCGGACAGGCCACAACTACGCTTAACAAATCCACTGGATAATCAGCCTCGGGAATACACCATACTTGGCGTTGAAGTTATTGGTGTTGAGCCTCGCACTCGCTCTTTTGTAGTGGCAACATCAGGCTTGGATGAAGGTAGCAGAATAACCATTCCCGGTGAAGATATAACCAATGCAATTCGCCGTTTGCATCGCACTGGATTATATTCTGATGTACAAATTACCAGTACAGAACGAGTTGGCTCAGGTATTTACTTGCAGATTTTTGTGCAGGAGCAGCCGCGACTGGAAGATTTTGTGATTGAAGGTGTACGCAGATCACAGAGAAGAGAAATCAGAGATTTATTGCCCCTTAGAACCGGCTTTGCGGTTACAGAATCTACCAAAGCTCAGGCAGTTCAATCCATTAAGCGTTTTTACGAAGAAAAAGGATTTCGCTTTACGGAAGTAGAAGTTCGTGAGGAATTAACAGACTCGCTCAGAAACAGAGTAACGCTATATTTCGATATTGACAGAGGGCAACGTATACAGATTGGTGAAATCATTTTTGAAGGCAACGAATCTTTTTCAGATAGAAAACTCCGCCGTCAATTTGATGAAATTAAGAAAAATACATGGTGGCGTTTAAGTCGGCAGACTTTTAACAGAGACGAATACCGTGAAGACAAGCAAATTCTATTGAATTTCTACAGAAATAATGGCTTTCGCGATGTCAGAATTTTAGAAGATAGTGTTTACGTGTATGATGGGCGTCGTGACCGTCAATACATCGGAATCTTCATGAAAATAGAAGAAGGACCGCAATATCATGTGAGAAACATTACTTGGGAAGGGAACACGGTCTATGATGATGAGAGATTGACTCAGGCCCTAGGGTTTGAGCGTGGCGATGTGTTTAACGAAGAGCGTTTCCAAATGAATCTCTTCAACAATCGTGATGAAACCGATGTGTACAGTTTGTACCACAATATCGGATATTTGTTTTTACAACTTGAAGAAGACATTCGCATCGTTGATGGTGATTCACTTGATTTGCATTTCTTTATTATCGAAGATGAAATCGCTGTTGTAAACTCTGTCGGTTTCTCAGGTAATGTAAAAACGCATGATGATGTTGTTCGGCGTACGCTAAGAACTATACCCGGTAATAATTATAGCCGCTCAGCCATTATGAGATCAATTCGTGAATTGGCAACTTTGGGCTACTTTGTGCCGGAAAACATCCGTCCGGACCTCGATTACGATTTCGAGAACAAGACGGTGGATATAAATTTCTTCCTCGACGAATCTCAAAGCACGGATAATTTTGAGTTTTCAGGTGGTTATGGTGGCCGCCAGTTAGGTCTGATTCTCGCTGCCCGAGTTAACTTCAATAACTTCTCCGTTCAAAATATGTTCGACAGAAGTACCTGGAGCCCGCTCCCTTCCGGAGACGGCCAGCGTTTATCTTTAGGCGTTCAGGTTACTGGTTCCGGTTACCAAACCTACAGTTTTAGTTTTATGGAGCCTTGGTTCAGAGGCCGCCCGAATTCACTAGGTGTGAGTGTAGCATATAATTATTTTGGTGGAAGTGCCTCGTCAGGATTCTTCCAAACAAGTACTCTGGGACGCCAGGAATTGTTCTCTGCCTCTGTTAGCTACGGTAGACGTCTGACATGGCCGGATGATTTTTTTACAAGCACTTCCCGAATTCAGTATCAGTATTTTAATGTTCGCCAGTTTACTGATTTCCTAAGTGGTCAGTCGAATGTAATTTCTTACAAGGAAACGCTGGAAAGAAACTCATTAGATAATTTTATCTCCCCGAATATGGGTTCCAGGTTTACGCTTTCCGGTGAAGTTGCTCCGCCTGTATTTGATTTTGATCAATTCTACAAACTGCAAAGTGCTTTCCAATATCACACTCCAATTGTGGGTAAATTAGTAGGTACATTTAGCGTTGAATACGGTTATATGGGTTGGTTCTCTGATACCAATCAGAATCAGTATCAACGATTTGTACTTGGTGGAACACCCATGCAGCAGCGTCAGAACTTTATCTGGGATAATATTGACCTAAGAGGTTATCCGGGTGGATTTGGTGGATCAGTTACGCCTCTGCGTGATGGTCAGGAAATCGGTGGTTCCGTGTATTCAAAATACATGACTGAATTGAGATACCCCTTGGTTGCTTCAGAGCAAATTCAGGTAATTCCGTATCTGTTTGCCGAGGGTGGTAATTCATTTGATGGCTTCTCTGAATTCGATCCTTTCGTTCTCAAAAGAGCAGTAGGTTTTGGTGGCCGTATCTTTATGCCTATTCTTGGATTGATTGATCTTAGTTATGGTTACCGATTTGATGGATTACCAAACTCAAATCAGATAAATGCCGGCGAATGGCAATTTCTAATCAACTTTGGAGCTCCGTTCTAATGAGATTATTTGCAATTACCGCAATTCTATTAGGGCTTTTATCATTAAGTCCGCTACAGCAAGCCGAGGCTCAATCTCGGGTCGGTTTTATAGATTCTGAATATATTTTGGATAGAATTCCCGAGTATGAAGGTATCCTGCAAAGGCTTGATGCTATCAACCAAGGCTGGCGCGAAGAGATTCAGGAATTGCAGTTGGAAATTGAGGAAATGCAAAGAGAATTCGATGCTCGTGAAATCTTGTTCACTGAAGAAGTTCGTGAACAAAGAATGCAAGAAATCCGCCAGAAAAAACGTGATCGTGAACGTCTAATCGACCAAAGATTTGGACCTAATGGTGAGTATTTCAGGCAACAAAAAGAATTACTGGAACCTCTGCAACGCAGAATACTCGAAGCTACACAACGAGTAGCAGAGCGCGGAAATTACGATTACGTATTCGACCGATCCGGTGATTTTATGTTCCTATATACACGTCAATCATTAAATCTGAGTAACGACGTTTTGATAGAAATGGGAATCCAATTGGATGAACAGGATTTAAATTAAAAAAGAGATTTTTTCTGCGTATTTTCTACGCTTCTCAAGCATATATAAAGCAAACGATTAACATGAAAAAATACCTGATACTAAGTACGCTGATAGTCTTCATGACTGCCTTGACCGTTCAGGCTCAGCATACCGTTGGTTATCTGAATCCACAAGAGGTTTTGGATCAACTTCCTGAGCGAGATGCTATTGAAAGGCAGCTGAATAATTGGCTTGATGAAAAAGAAGTAGAGTTTGAGGAATTGGCTCTCGATTTCCAACGGCAACTGAGGATTTTTGAACAAGAAGCTGATGATTTAACAGATAGTCAATTGCAAAGCAGACAAAGAGAATTACAAAGGTTGAATCAGCAATTAGAAGAATTTCAATTCAGAGTTGAAAGAGACCTGGAGAGAAGGCAAGCCGAGCTTTTACAGCCCATCCTTCAGGAAATTGATCTCATTGTTGAAGAAGTAGCGCGTGAAAAAGGACTAACCTATGTTCTTAATCAAGCCACTGCGGAAGGCGAATTGCTTCTGATACACGTTGCTCAATCAGCCAGAGATTTAGATTTGACACCCATTGTAATTGAACGATTATTAAACTGACCCATAACCATTTCACCATGAAACGATTTCTATTCCTTTTTGTAGTCCTTGCCCTTTTTGTTGTAGTACAGGAGGAGGCGCAAGCCCAATCATCCGAAATGAAAATCGGATATGTTGACCCTAATACTATCATGCGGGCAATGCCGGAAATGGCAGCTATTGAGCGTCGTCTCCAAAACTTTGCGGAACGTAAGCGCCGTGAGTTTGCTGAGAAAGAGGCTAACTTCCGTCGTGAATTAGAAGATTACCAGCAAAAAGCACCGGTAATCTCAGACGAAGCAAAAAGACGTGAAGAAGAGCGTCTTGCCAGAATGAATGTTGAATTACAAGAATTTCAACAGAATTTCCAGATCGAACTGCAAGAGCGTCAATTCGAATTACTTGCTCCTCTCTATGAGAAAATCCAGGAAGCTATAGACTCAGTGGCATCTGACAGAGGTTTAACCTACGTGTTAAATACAATGACCAATAACGGTGACTTTATCATTCTTTATGCTTCAGAAGAAGCCAGAGAAAATTATGATATCACCAACGCTGTCATGCAGAAATTGGATTTGATGTAATTTCAATTCTCTCTTTTCATTTTTTAAAGCCGAAGCAATGCGTTTCGGCTTTTTTTATTTCATCCGTTTTTTACGATTACGGATGTAATCTTCGAAAATATATCCACCCAGATTATCCAGCGAGGCGAAGTAGGCTTTTCCTTTATTGGCTTCGGTAAGCTGGCGTACAAAGTTTTGGAGATAGGGATCACGGGCAATCATGAAGGTGGTAATACTAATTTGTTCACGTCGGCACTTTACTGCTTCATCCAGCACTCTATTGACTATCATCCTATCTAAGCCAAAACTGTTTTTGTAGAGGCTGCCATTTTTAAACATAGCTGACGGTTTTCCATCCGTAATCATGAAAATCTGTTTATTGGTATTTTTACGACGCTGAAGGATGTGCCTGGCCAACTCAAGTCCGGCTTGTGTATTTGTGTGATAAGGACCAACTTTCAGATAAGGCAAATCTTTGATACTTACCTCCCAAGCCGTATTTCCAAATGCGATAATATCCAACGAATCTTTCGCATAATTGGTCATAATCAACTCTGATAGAGCCATTGCAACAGTTTTAGCAGGTGTTATTCTGTCTTCTCCATAGAGAATCATGGAATGGCTGAGATCAATCATTAAAACAGTTGCATTCGAGGTAAAATGATCGGTCTCGTGCACTTGCAAATCATCTTCTTTTAGATTGAAAGAATCCAGATTACTGTGCTTGAGAGTATTCATCAAGGTACCCACCGTGTCTATACGATGTGTTTCATCACCAAATTCCCATTGACGAGTCTCGGGTTCTTTCTCCAGACCTTTTCCTACATAAGAAGTTTTATGTCCACCTAAATTTCCACGTCGCAGGCCACGAAAAACTTCCTCGAGAGAGCGTTGCCTTAAACTACGCTCGGTTTTGGCTGTGATAGTGACCTGTGCATTTTCGTCATCATAATTGATGTATCCTCTGTCTTCCAGATCTTTTATGAAATCAGCTATGGAGTAGTCATCAAACTGTTGCGTTATTTGATATTGCTTGTCTAAATCCGTGAGCCATTTTAAAGACTGGCTCACATCTGCTGAACTGATATTCAGTAATTGCTGAAATAAATCAAACAAGGTGTCGAAAGGTGCTTTGCCTTTGCCTTTTTGATTAGGATCCCATTTTGAGTATAAAAAATGCATAAAGTGTTTTTCTGTTGATGATGCTGTAACAAAAGCTATTGGCGATTCATTTCGTTTTTATCTGAAAACGCGAGTTAGATAGCGTATCTTCACTGCCATGAAGAAAATCGATGTAATAGATAATTTTGAAACTGAGCGCTTGCTTTGGCAGGAAGGCTTCACACATATAATGGGCTTAGACGAAGTGGGGAGAGGTTGCTTAGCAGGACCCGTAGTCGCCGCCGGTGTAATATTCCCCAAGGATGTGATAATTGAAGGTATAACCGATAGCAAAAAACTGAGCGCTGAGAGGCGAACAGATTTATATAAAGAAATTTGTGAGAAAGCCCTGGCGTGGAGTATTTGCGAAAAAAGTCCGGCAGAAATAGATCATCATAATATTTATCGGGCTTCTTATTTGGCTATGGACGATTGCATTTCAAGGAGTAAAATTACTCCGGATTATCTCTTAGTTGATGGAAACGTGTTTCCATCTAAGCATATGTTGCCTTATCGCTGTATTGTGAAAGGTGATTTAAAATCGGTTAGTATAGGTGCCGCATCCATACTCGCAAAAGTTCATAGGGATAATTTGATGATGGATTTACACCAGGAATACCCTTGGTATGGTTGGGATACAAATGTGGGATATGCAACCAAAAAGCATTATGCTGGTCTGGCTGATAAAGGCTACACCATTCATCACAGGCAAAGTTTCAGACTTGGAACAGATAAGATGTACTCGCCTTAATTAAAAAGACTGAATTCACGCCTGTACATGTACAGATTCAGGCAGATGCCAATCATCAAAGAGTTAGCCAGGAATGAAGACCCACCGTAACTCAGGAAGGGAAGAGGCAATCCTATAACAGGTAAGAGTCCGGTGGCACTGCCGATATTGATTAATATGTGCACCAAAAATAATCCAGTTACGCCCACAAAAACCAGCTGTCCAAATGGGTGTTTATAATCTCCGGCATTATTGAGTAAGCGTAATAGCATGACAGTGAATAGGAACATAATCAGACTTGTACCCATAAAACCGAACTCTTCTCCGATTACGCAAACGATGAAGTCTGTCCATTGCTCAGGTAAAAACCGAAGCTGAGTTTGTGTACCTTCCATAAAGCCTTTGCCGGAGAGCCCGCCTGAACCAATAGCGGTTTTTGCCTGCATAACATTCCAGCCTGCTCCCTGTGGATCGAGCTCCGGGTTAACAAATGCTTGAATACGAGCCTGCTGATAAGGTTGCAACACGTTGGTCATTACAACTTCAATCCCAACAACTATAATAATTCCCGTTAGCAATGATGTGACTGTAAGCCAGGGTCTTTTCTGAAGTAAGAAAATGAAGATTGTTAGTAATACGGCGGCAATTAATCCGAGAATCCAATTAAACAGCGTAGCATAGCCGATAATAGCAGGAGAAATGATATAAAGTGAAATCCCATAGGGCAGACCTGACCAGAAAAGCATGATCGGGATAATTGAAAGTATTACGAGCGCTGTCCCGGTATCGTTTTGCATTAGAACCACAATGGCCGGAATGGCAATTAGGATAACTGCTATAATGGCTGGACCAAGTTTTTCAGCGCTGATGTCTCTACGGCTGGTCAGGTATTGTGCCACAACAAGAATAGTAGCTATTTTTAAGAACTCTGAAGCTTGAAGCCGGAATCCTCCAATAACTAACCAACGGCGCCCGCCACCTACTTCAATTCCGGTGTAAACCGTTAATATTGCCAATCCCAGAAATACTAAGTATGCTAAAATGGCTATCTGCTGAAATGTGGATGGAGAAGTGAATTGCAAAATAATCACCACTACAATAGATAAAGCAATCCACATCAACTGATTTCCAAAGTTACGCTGAATGTATTCGGGTAGAAACTGGGATACAGGACCTTGTGTGGCACTATAAATTGAAATCAAGCCAACAACAGCCAATGCTAACCAGCAAAAAACGAGTACCCAGTCTATTTGCTTATGCCACTTCATTAGTCGCGGTCCGGATCATAAGGTTCTGGCACAAAGTTCAACATACGTTCCAATACCCATTGGCGTCGTACTTGTCCGTAAAAATATTGCTCCATCAGCAAACCAGCCATTGGTGCAGCAGAAATTGAACCGAATCCGGCATTTTCCATCAAAACGGCGATGGCAATTTCTGGAT
>SKIC01000227.1 GCA_007116685.1 Balneolales bacterium | reverse complement strand
TTATTGGTCATTGGAATTTTATACCCATTAATAAACACCTGTTCTATGGTTGTCATGGTTTCCAGAGGGTCACCGTTGGATATAAATAAGTTAGCTATTTTTCCGACTTCCAAACTCCCATATAAATCATCAATACCAAATATTTGAGCAGGAGTAATAGTGATAGATCTGAGAGCTTCATCTCTGCCTAATCCGTAAGTTGCAAAATAACCCGCATTGTAAGGCAGGTTTCTAACGTTCTCATTTTCACCCGAACGGGTAGCTATAGTTACGCCAGCTTCAAAAAGTTTACCCGCATTCTGATAAGGTCTCATAAAGTTATCATAAGGTCGAGAAGGAGTTCGTAATGCAGGACCAACCAACACAGGAATTCCAGCTTCTGCGATTTCCTCAGCAACCCTCCATCCTTCAGCTACTGAATTAAGGATGAATCGCATATTGTCTTGCTCTCCCATCCATTCCAGAGCATTTAAAATATCTTTTTCATGATCTGCTGTCACCATAACCGGTACAGTTCCGTCCAGAACTTCACGCATAGATTGCATTACAAAATCTCTGTCTGGTCTGGTTTTCCCACGTGGATTTTTCTCAAACTGAGTCCACATATTATGATAAAAGCGTGCTGTACTTAAAAACTCATTCAACTCTTTTAAGCTTTTCTGGAATTCTTTTTCGATATCATCATCCGACCTGGAATCCCAGCCACCTCTTCTTACGGCACTTGGCCATTGCACATGAAGCGCAGCGCGATCTACAACAGACATGGAATCAGGCGAATATCCGTATAAATTCATAATAGTAGCTTTACCCGCTATTACTCCTGATACAGGGTGACTTAGCACAGTAGTAACCCCATTCACTCGTGTTACAGGAATCAGTACGCTAGCGGGGTGAAATGCAGTGAAGGCATTTACCTGTGGATTATAATCCCCAACTTCGGCTTCGTCTCTGGTAACAGGGATTTGGGAAATTTCAGATAAACCCAAGGTTGTACCTGAATCAATAAATCCGGGATATACTTGCTTACCTTCTGCATCAATCACCTGAAAATCATCTGATACATCTTTATTCGGGCCTACATAAGTAATTTTATGTCTTTCAATCAGAATGGTGCCAGATTCTATTTTATCACCGATTATGGGATGAATTTCGGCGTTAGTTATGGCAAATTTACCAAACTCTGCTTTTTCTGGAATTTGAGCAAAGGCATTGGCTGATAACAAAAGAGAACAAATCAGCGCTGGTATAATCTTTAGTATAAATTTCATTGTTTTTTAATCAATAGTTATCAATGAGAATGGCTATGACTGTGACTGTGACTGTGAATCTGTCCTGTACTATCGAACAGATAAAATAGATTTTCCAGGCAAGCATCATGCTCTCTACCTGTGATGTTTCCTCTGTAGGTGAAATCAAATTCAGGATCAACCTGTAATCTCATATCATCAGGATCTTCGTTGATATTAAATCTTTGAACACCATCTACAAAAGTGTATTGATTCACTGCATAAATACTTAATGGATGCGCAGACCAAATGCTAATATCGCCGTCTTTTCCAACTTCAAGACTTCCAACTCTGTCTGAAATACCCATTTGTATGGCTGGATTTATAGTAATGAGTTTCAGCGCTTCATTTTTTGTGAGTCCGCCATACTTTACTGCTTTTGCCGCTTCATGATTCATGTGGCGTATCAATGCAGGACTATCAGAATGGAGGCTTGTCAAAACACCTTGTTGAAACATCATTGCCGGACTGTAAGATGTCGCAAAATACGCCTCAAATTTGAATGCCCACCAATCCATGAAACTGGAAGCTGCAGCATTATTGGCAACAAGTTCAGGAATTACCTTATAGCCCTCAGTAATGTGGTGAAAGGTGTAATTCTCGACGCCATAATCATTAAAAACGCGCATGAGCATTAAAATCTCATCAGCCCGATAACAGTGACTTTGAACCAAGACTTTACCTTCAAGAATATCAGCTACAACTTCCAGGCGTAGGTTTTTAGGAACTGGCTGCGGTGCCGGGTTTCTTCTTGGTCTTCTATCGTGCAATTCTTTGGCTTCTAAATAAGCATTTCTACGCGCTCTGTAATCCAAAGCAGCGTCAAACGTTTCCCGGACAACTTGCTCTACACCCATTCTGGTTCTAGGCTGAATGCCTCTGCCCTGACCGTGAACTCTTGTAGGATTTTCGCCCAAAGCAAATTTGATAAGCTGTGGTGCACCTTCAAAAATGAAATCCGCGGCACTTTCGCCAAATCGAAATTTTACTGTAGCAGAACGACCACCAATTACATTGGCTGAACCATGCTTGATTTGTGCAGAGGTGACGCCTCCGGCTAATGCTCTGTATATTCCAACATCATTTGGATTTAAAACATCTTTCATTGTTACTTCTGCCGAAACTGGATTCATCCATTCGTTCACTCCTCGGGTAATGGCCAAATGCGAATGAGAATCAATTATACCAGGCATTACATACATTCCCTCAGCGTCTAATATATCCACCCCTCTTGGTGTTTGTAAATTTTGACCGATTTGGGTGATTTTACCATCAATAATCAGGACATCTGTATTTTCCAAATCTCCCTGAGTGATGGTTAAGACTGTGGCATTTTTTATATGCACAGAGCCCGTATTGGCAAAAGCAGAAATGGACAGCGCTAAGAAAATCGATATCAACATTCCAATCTTAAAAACTAATTTTAGCATTGTGGTTCCTGATTAAAATTCGTTTAAAATTCCGTTTGAAATAAGTGCCATTGGGGAAGAGTCCTCCTCCAAAATACTCTTTGCCCAAACAGAAAAGTTGGCTGCATACCCTGCTCCGATTCTTCCATAATTGGAAGACTGATTCAAAACTGTAGCTGTATTCTCAGTTAAAATTCTGAGAATTTGGTTTTTGCTCAGTCCTTGTTCATGCATGAGCTGTACATTATCAATAAAATCACCGGCACTCATACCTGCAGAGGCAAAACCAACTGTAACACCACTCTGCAAAAGATTAAATACATTGGTAGTTGCTTGATTCCAGGCTAATTCTTGTCTTTCTCTGAAATTTTGTTCCTCTTCAGAAATTTCTTCATCCGCTTCTTCATCTTTCATCCAATCGGGTTTACCCGGGATATCAAAGGATGCTAAGACAGGTATGTTTTTGCTTTGCAATACATCTGCGGTTCTCCAAGCCTCTTTTCCGGAAACGATTATGAGTTTAAAATTTAATTCCTCAAATAATTTTACTGCTCGCTCAATGTCTTCCTTAGTATCAACCAAAAAGAAAACAGGCTGTTCACGTCGGATAACCGGAATGAAGGCATCTAAAACAGGTTTGTGCTCAGGAATTTCATACATCTGAGCATTGGAAGCATATAATCGCTTGTGTTCTTTATGAGCCTGAGCATCATACCAAAGTTGCCTGAACTGTGCCATGATTCCCATCAAGGTAGAAGGATATACACCCTGTGAAATTTCAAATTGTGAAAAAATGCCGACATTTGAGGAAATTACATGGTTTATGGTATTCGATCCCTGCAAAGAGAAAAACTCAACCTGCCCGGGAAGCATAAATCCTTTTAAGGCTATTGCTGAAGAAGAAAAACCGGATTTTTTCCAGCCTTCATAGGGATTGTTAGAGTCTTCAAGATGGTCGGATGGTTTTCTTTGGGGTTGAATTCCGGCTCGCTCGTTTCCTGGTTTACCGGGGTTATCAACTCTCGGCAGATTTGATGGAACATCGGGGCTTCCAATGTGGGATAAGCCATCAATAAAACCGGGATATACATATAAACTGTCACCACCGTCAATAACTTTGGCATCAAAAGGTATAGTAATGCCAGAACCTACGGCTTCTATTTTATTTCCGCGCCAAACTATGTGGCCACGTTCGGTTTCACCATCATGATGGGTGATGATGACATTGGTATATGCTCTGGCAGGAATAGCCTGTGCAAAGACAGTGCTATCAAATACGAATAAAGCAATTCCAATGAACAGTAATTTTCTGATCATATAATCCGAATTTTAGTGAGTAGTAATAAATATGGGGTGTGGCGGAGCCTTGCTTTCGATTACTTATAATCTCAGCGCTTCATTAACATCGGATGCTTTTTCGGTAAGCTGAAAAAGTCCCATAATTGTTAATGTTTTATCTACAGCAGGATTTAGGTTAGCAAATATCATTTTGCCATCCGTTTGTTGTAATTTTTCAATAATCTCAATAAGGATAGAAATACCAATGGAGTTAATTACCTTTGATTCTTTAAGGTCCAAAACAACTTTCTTAGTACCTCTGTCGATATGCTTTTGGCATACTTCTGATATTTTTTCACCGGCTTCTTTATTTATGTAACCAGATGTAGAAATAATTAGGTATTCGCCTTTTAAGGTTTGTGTAAGGGAGAATTCGTTGTTCATAGAAAATTAAAGGTTTAAGTACATTGTTATTATAGTGCCTTTCTCATTTGATTTGATATCAAAATGATCCGACATGCTTTCCATTAATTTGAGACCCCATCCCCGCTTGTGACTAGACGTAACTTTTTCTTTGATATCAGGATCAGGAAC
>SKIC01000269.1 GCA_007116685.1 Balneolales bacterium | reverse complement strand
TCTGGAAATTCAGCGTACGGTGGAGATTTTAAGTCGCCGGCAAAAGAATAATCCGGTCTACGTTGGCGATCCCGGAGTTGGGAAAACTGCTGTGGCGTTTGGATTAGCACAGCATATCGTCAGAAATGAGGTACCTGAGCGTTTGCAAGGTTGCACCCTGCTTTCTTTGGATATGGGTAGTTTGCTGGCCGGAACCAAATATCGCGGGGATTTCGAAGCACGTGTGAAAGCGGTGCTGATGGAAATCAAAAAACTCAAAAACGTGGTTTTATTTATTGATGAAATCCACACCATCATTGGCGCTGGCGCTGCCGGTGGTTCTACTATGGATGCATCCAATTTGCTGAAACCCGCTCTGGCTTCCGGCGCTTTACGCTGTATTGGCGCTACTACTTTTGAGGAGTACAAAAACTACTTCGAAAAAGACCGCGCGCTCTCCAGACGTTTTCAAAAAGTGGAAATCCACGAGCCAACCGAGAAAGATACACTCCGCATTCTGGAAGGCTTAAAATCTTCTTACGAGGAGCATCATAAGGTTTCTTACACGAATACCGCCCTCGAGAGTGCTGTAGCACTTTCCAAGAAATATCTCACAGAGCGCAAACTCCCGGACATTGCCATTGATGTGGTGGATGAAGCCGGAGCCCAGGTTTCTTTAGACCCTGCCGGACGTAAACAAGTGCAGGTTTCCGACATCGAAAAGATGATCGCAAAAATGGCGCGCATCCCGATTCAATCGGTGAGCAGTACGGAAAAAGAAAATTTACGTGATCTTGACGAGCGCCTCATGAAATTGGTTTATGGTCAGGATGAAGCCATAACGGCGCTTGTTAAAGCGGTAAAACGAAGCCGCGCCGGACTCGGAAACGAGCAAAAGCCTGTGGGTTCTTTTCTGTTCAGCGGTCCTACCGGAGTTGGAAAAACCGAATTGTGTAAAGTTTTGGCCAAGGAAATGGGTGTGGAACTGATTCGCTTTGATATGAGCGAATACATGGAAAAACATACAGTTTCCCGTCTGATTGGGGCTCCTGCCGGTTACGTGGGATTTGAACAAGGTGGCCTGCTTACGGATGCTATCCGCAGAAACCCAACCTGCGTGCTTCTGTTGGATGAAATCGAAAAAGCCCATCAGGATATTTTCAATATTCTCTTACAGATTATGGATTATGCCACGCTGACAGATAATACCGGACGCAAAGCCGATTTCCGTAATGTGATTTTGGTGATGAGTTCGAATGTGGGCTCACGTGAAATGAGTACCAAAGGCATAGGATTCAGTGAAACCGGTGATCAGGTTCAGGGCAATCCTAAAAAAGCCATAGAAAAACATTTCTCTCCGGAATTCCGAAACCGCTTAGATAATATCATCATCTTTGGTCATCTGAACCGAGCCACCATCCTCAAAATCGTGGATAAATTTATCGAGGAAGTTCAGGTGCAGCTGAAAGATAAAAAGGTGAAAATTTCACTAACCGATGAAGCCCGAAATTGGCTTGCCGAAAAAGGCTACGACCCCGCCTATGGCGCCCGCCCAATGGGACGTGTCATCCAGGAAAAGATAAAAGACAAACTAGTTGACGAACTCCTCTTCGGAAAATTACAAAAAGGCGGCGAGGTTACGATTAAAGTGATCGATGATGAACTCGGGTTTGAGTTTTGGGGATAGGTAATCGCTGTATGACCTTACCTAACCCTCTGATGATAGGTAGGCTCCAAAGGAGGGGGATTTAGATTTGGTTTGGAGTTTGTGTTTTTGATTAGAAAATTTCAAATCATCATTAAGAGTTGAGTATCTAGCAGACCATCTTCTTCTAGTTTCATAAATAGCTTTTACAAAATCTTTAGAAATTCCGGCCATCGGAAAAAATGGCGTTAAGAACGAAATGATTCGAAGAACTACGAAGTGCAATGTAGCGTTAAGAAAGAAAACGTTCCTCTGATAAGCCTTTAGCTTTTATTGAGCGTTATGGAGCTTCGTTTTCTTTTAGCGTAATGTAGTGGAGTTTAGCCATTTTTTTCTCAGGCCGGTGAGTTTTTCCCTAAGGGATCCCATTGGGAGGTTACTGTCGCCAGTCCGCCGTGGCGGGCTCAATCAAAAGTAACATAATAAGTAGAGTGCTGAGATTTTATAGATTATTATACTTCGTAATGAAATCACAGGTCTAATCCTTTAACACCGATCCTCAATTATCCCCCACAACCTATCTATATGCTCCTTCTCGGTTTTGGCCTGCCCTACACTAACGCGGATTACATAATGCTCATTTAGTTTGGTGTGGGATAGATAAGCATTGCCTGAGGCGTTGATTTCCTCCATGATTTGCTGCGTTTTCTCGTTACCGTCCGTGTGGCGGAAACAGACCAGATTCAAAGATAATGGTGCTGCCAAAACCAATTTGGGATGAGAGGCTATGCGCTCAGCCAAATCTTCGGCGAGGCCTACGTGCTTGCGAACCATTTCGCGAATGTGCTCAGCTCCATACATGCGCAAAACGAACCACAATTTCAGCGCTCGAAACCGACGACCTAAGGGTACTTGCCAATCCCGGTAATCAACAACTTCTGATTTTTCCGTTGCCGCATTTCGCAAATATTCGGGCAGAATACTCATCGTGTGGGTCAGCATTTTTCTGTCTTTCAGGTAAAATGCATTGCAATCAAAGTTGGTAAGCATCCACTTATGGGGATTAAAAGTATAAGAATCGGCATTTTCTAATCCCTTATGTATTTTCCGATATTCTTCACAAATGGCAGCAGTCCCACTCATGGCGGCATCCACATGGAGCCAGCAATGGTGTTTTTTGCATATCTCTGCAATTTCGGGGAGAGGGTCATTCGCCAAAGTGGATGTAGTACCAATGGTTGCGGCTACAAAAAATGGCTGACCCCCTGAAGCCTTGTCTTCGAGAATAGCCTTTTCTAATGCCTCGGACTGCATGGCAAAGTTTTCATCTGTGGAAATCATACGGAGGCGCTCGGTGCCCATACCCGCAATATTCGCTGCTTTTGCCATAGATGAATGCGCCTGATCAGAAGTGTAGGCCGCAAAATTATCCGGCATCCCTGTTTTCGGAGCATTGCCTTCGCTTACCTGATGTCTTGCGGCTAACAAAGCACACAAACTGGCTGAAGATGCGGTATCCTGAATCACTCCCCCACCCGCTCCGGTAGATTTATACATCTGGGGTAAATCAAGCAAATCCACCAGCCAATCTAACACTTTTATTTCGAGTTCAGTACAAGCCGGACTCGTAAGCCACAACATCCCTTGCACGCCCAATCCGGCAGAGAGCATTTCTCCAAGCACCGAGGGGCCCGAGTTATTTGAGGGAAAAAACGCAAAGAAATTCGGCGATTGCCAATGGGTTATTCCGGGCATGATGATATCATCAACATCCTTCATGATTTCGGAGAAAGATTCAGGCATCTCGGGTGCCTTAGTGGGTAATTTTGATAAAATATTACCGGGTTGCGCCTTAGATAATACCGGATAGGATTCCACATTTTTGTGATAATCAGCAATCCAATCAATCATTTCATAGCCTGCTTTGCGAAAAGCCTCGTCGTCAAATTGTTTCATCTGCTAAAGTGATGTGTAAAATTTCAATGTTCCTAATAAGCGGATTTTACGCCTTTTTTGGTAATTAATTATTTCTGCAATTAGCGTATTTTTGGATTCATTTCGTTCTCACCTCTCACAACTATGGATTACCTATGATTCAAGACCAATTAACTCACCGAATTATTGATGACCTAGCTGAAAAAGGATGGTCGGTTTCTAACAATTATTTCGAGCCTGATTTTTTGGATGATTTAATCGCTGAGGAGAAAGAACTTTGGGAAGATGGCTCGTTCAGAAAAGCAAGAATTGGTACCGGAGACCAAAAACAACTACGTCCTGAGATTCGTAGTGACCACGTTTTATGGCTCGGAGAAAATGAATTAACCGATTTACAAAAACAATACTGGAATAGAATTGTTGAGTTGAGGGAGGATATCAATCGTGAGCTATATCTCGGTTTGAATGGCTATGAAGCTCATTTTGCTGTTTTTCCTCCAAACTCATTCTACAAAAAGCATTTGGACCAGTTTGCGGCTGTTAAGGAGAGAACAATTTCATGCATTCTGTATCTCAACAAAAATTGGGCGGTAGAGGATGGTGGTCAATTACGAATATGGAACAGCGAAAACGAATCCGATGGATTTCTGGATATCCAGCCCCATTTCGGAACTTTCGTATGCTTCCGAAGCGACACCGTTTATCACGAAGTTCTCCCTGCAAACCGAGACCGCTTCAGCCTAACCGGCTGGATGCGAAAAAATACGCGTTTGGTTTAAGATAATTTTTGAAATGGAATTTTATGTTAGGATTTTAGGTAGGTTCTTCTTCTACCGATACAAGCCCTCAAGTTCCGCTAGGAACAAAATATCGGTAGAAATCGAATACGGCAGCCTCCCAAAAAGCCCCGTATGGGGCGGAATAATCGTTTTTCGGAACATCATTTTCATTGTGGATTATGATGGGCGATATGTATTTAAACCAATAGCCTCATAGGATATTCCGTACCTAAGGCACTTATTTATTTCTCACCCTTCTTGTTTTATACCAATATTGCGCTCCTGACGGGGCTGGCTTTAGAAATGATGTAATTATCTTCTACCGATTTTTAAGCCGCTGACGAGGCTGGACCTTGGGAAGGATGTTTTTTCTTCTACCAATATTTAGCTCCCTGACCGGGCGAATTTTGTATTCTATCATTCATATTGAGAATCCTTTTCTACCAAAACAAGCTCCAAAGTTCCGCTAGGAACGCAATATTGGTAGAAATCGAATACGGCAGCCTCCCAAAAAGCCCCGTATGGGGCGGAATAATCGTTTTTCGGAACATCATTTTCATTGTGGATTATGATGGGCGATATGTATTTAAGCCAATAGCCTATTAGGATATTCCGTACTTACGGCACTTCTTTATTTATTACCCTTCTTATTTTCTACCGATATTGCGTCCCTACGGGACTGGGCTAGTTGCCAATGATTCATATTGAGAATTCTTTTTACAAAAAAGCGGTTTTTTGTGCTGAAAAAAACTACATAGATTCGTATCTACACGCACAAACAATAACGAATCAATAAAGTGCTGCTATGAAGGTCAAAAGTTATGTTCAAGGCTCCTGGTTTGAGAGTACCGACGAAGAAACTCCTATTTATAATGCCGTTAGTGGTGAAAAAATCGGCGAAACCTCTGCAAATGGCTTGGATTACCAACAAATTGTTCATTTTGCAAAAACCGTTGGTGGACCAAATCTCAAAAAACTGACCATTCATGAGCGGGCACTTCAAATAAAGAAACTGGCGCTAATTCTATTCGAAAAGAAAGAGCACTTTTATAAACTCTCCTATCAAACCGGAGCCACACGCCCCGATTCCTGGATTGATATTGAAGGTGGTATTGGCACGCTTTTCACAATTTCCAGTCGGGCAAGGCGCGAATTAAGCGACGGACAAGTTCACGTGGAAGGCTCCATGGAGATGCTCTCGCGAAAAGGTAGTTTTGTGGGTCAGCATGTGTATGTGCCTTTGCAAGGCGTAGCGGTTCATATCAATGCGTTCAATTTCCCAATTTGGGGAATGTTGGAAAAATTAGCGCCAACTATCATTGCCGGCATGCCTGCCATCGTAAAACCATCACCAGTGGGTTCTTATCTGGCAGAAGCCGTGGTCAAAGAAATTATCAACAGCAACTTACTCCCTGAAGGTTCGGTGCAGTTTATTTCTGCGGATGTGCCCGGCGACCTTTTGAATCATCTTGATGCTCAGGATATCATCGCTTTCACCGGCTCTGCCCACACCGGACAAAAATTGAAAAGCCATCCCAATGTGATTGCCAATAATGTGCGTGTAAATCTGGAAGCAGATTCACTGAATTGCTCCATTCTTGGCGAAGACGTAACCACGGATATGCCCGAATTCGGTCTTTACGTGAACGAAGTTTATCGGGAAATGACCTCCAAATGTGGACAAAAATGTACTGCCATCCGACGAGCCCTTGTGCCCGAGAAACTTTTAAATGAGGTGGTAGCTGCTTTATCCGAGAAATTAGAGAATTTGGTTATTGGAAATCCTACGGAACGCACATCACGAATGGGTGCTCTGGCCAGTAGCGTACAAGCGGATCGCTTTTCGGAAGGCGTTGCTCAATTAGCCAATCAGAGTGAACTGGCCTTTGGAAGTTTGGATGATATTAAACTAACGGAAATTAGTAACGGGAATGGCGCTTTTGTGCGTCCGGTAGTGCTTACCTGTAAAAATCCTTTGGAAGCAGATATCCCTCATGAAGTGGAAGCCTTTGGTCCGGTAACCACGCTCATGCCGTACAAATCTACCGAGGAAGCCATAACGATTGCTAATAAAGGAAAAGGCAGCTTGGTTGGCTCTCTGTTCACTCATGATGATGATTTGGCTACCAAAGTTGTGTTGGGCATTGGCCCCTGGCACGGACGTGTTATGGTGATTAACAGAGATTGCGCCAAAGAATCCACAGGGCATGGTTCTCCAATGCCGGGTTTAGTTCATGGCGGTCCTGGTCGTGCCGGAGGTGGCGAAGAATTGGGCGGTGCACGTGCCGTTTTACATTTCATGCAGCGAATTGCACTACAGGGCTCCCCCACCACTCTGATGAAAATTACCGAGCAATACATGAAAGGTGCTAAGGGAAAATCTGATCGTATCCATCCGTTTCAAAAGTATTTTGAGGAATTGGAAATTGGCGAAACCTTGTGGACACACCGCCGAACTGTTACAGAAGCCGATGTGGTAAACTTTGGCTGCCTGAGCGGAGATCATTTTTACGCCCACATGGATAAAATCGGTGCGGCGGATTCCCTTTTTGCGGAACGCGTTGCGCATGGTTATTTCATCGTCTCAGCAGCAGCAGGTATGTTTGTGAGTCCGGCACCAGGACCAATGATGGCCAATTACGGATTAGAAAACCTGCGCTTTCTCACTCCTGTTAAAATCGGAGATACCATACAGGTGAAACTAACGGTAAAAAGCAAAGCAAGGCGCCCATTTTACGAGGGCGACGACCAACCCAAAGGCGTGGTTTACTGGGATGTGGAAGTGTATAATCAAAGAAAGGAAATCACCGCCGATTATACCATTTTGACCATAGTTGAGCGCCAAAATGATGATTTCAACATGACTAAAATGAATAACGAGTGGGCCTAGAATCATCCCATCACATTATTAACTAAAAAATCAAATAGATTATGGATAACGGAAACGTCACTGTCAGCATCGCAAATAATATTGCCACCATAGAATTTTATCATCCCAAAAGTAATTCTCTACCTGGCGCAATTCTTAAGAAACTTGCGGATACCATTACCGAGACGGGAAAAAATTCCGAGGCAAAAATCATCATCCTGAAAAGTGGTGGCGAAAAAGCATTTTGCGCAGGTGCTTCTTTTGATGAATTGGTAGCCATAACGGATTTTAATACAGGCAAAAAGTTCTTCCTGGGTTTTGCTTATGTGATAAATGCCATCAGAACATGTCCGAAATTTGTGATTTCCCGAATTCAGGGGAAAGTTGTTGGTGGTGGGGTTGGAATTGCATCCGCTTCGGATTACGCTTTGGCTCACCAATCTTCATCTATCAAACTAAGTGAGTTAGCCATTGGGATTGGACCATTTGTGGTGGGTCCGGCCGTAGAGCGCAAAATAGGAACCGGAGCATTCAGCACTTTATCAATTGATGCCGATTGGCGTACGGCAAAATGGACAAAGCAATATGGGATTTACAAAGACATTTACGAAACCCACGACCAATTAGACCAGGCCGTAAGTTTACTGGCAAAACGTTTGGCTTCATTCAGTTCTGAGGCTATGGCTGACATGAAAAAAGTTTTATGGGAAGGTACCGAGCATTGGGACGAATTACTGGAAAAACGAGCGGAAATTAGTGGCAGATTGGTGCTTACGGAGCATACTAAAAATGCAATTGCACAGTTTAAGGCCAAATAATTCAACTCAAAAGTAGTCGAATGGTTGGGGCTAAGTGAATCTACTGAATTACTTTCATATTGTAAGTATATTGCTAGATTAGATGCTATGAATTGTACCTATACCCCAAAGAATGGATCAAAAGAAAAGAATCTTAATTATTGAAAATGACTCCTTAATCGCTAAAGACATTAAGGCCAGCATTGAGCGAGCAGGATACCTAACTGCAGGGATTTTCAACAATCCTTCAGATGCCAGAGATTTCTTACAAAACGATACTCCTGATCTCATTCTACTGGATATTCAACTAGATGATGATGAAAATGGCATTGAATTCCATGAATCTATTTATAAAAAAATAGATGTACCTGTCATCTATCTCACTGCCATTTCTGATAAGTCTACTTTTGAGCTGACCAAAAAAGCCGAGCCTTTCGGTTACTTACTTAAACCTTTTGATGATGACGAACTACAAATAGCGATAGACATCGCTTTACATCGTTTTGAAATTGAAAAGCGACTGATTGCTGCAGAACAATTTCAAAATACCATACTCAAAAGTATTGCCGATGCGGTTATAGCCACAGATGCTCAAAACAAAGTTACCTATATAAATCCGGTTGCTGAAGCTATTATTCAGGTGCCCCAAACTCGGGTTAATGGAAAGCATATCTCTGATTTATTGAGATTAATTGATTTTGAGTCAGAGGAAGAGATTACTATTACTGATCTATTTAAAACTAATGCCAGTAAGGAAGCTTCTCTGGATTTACCGGATAACTCAAAGCTACCAATAGAACTAACTTCAAATGCTATTCTCAATGAAAACAAGCGAGTTATCGGCTTTTCGTATGTATTTCATGATATTAGCGAACGGAAGAAAAACGAATTCCTTCTCGAACGAAAATTAAAGATAGAAGAAACCCTAACATCTATATCCCATCATTTCATAAGTAGCAAAGAACCTGATTTTAATAAGGTTTTAAAAATACTAGGTGAAGGTATGGGTGTTAACCGAAGTCATATCTTCTTAGTAGATTATGAAAATAGTACGGTCAGTAATACACACGAATGGGTTGATAGTGAAACCAGTAGTGAAATTGAACATATTCAAAATATTCGATTTGAGGATATTCCTAATACTCTGGAGTTATTAATGGGCGGTGACGGGCTTGTACTCGAAGATACTGTTTCATCAAATTTCCTCAAGGAATTTGAAAGGGAAATAGTACTGGATCAGAATATAAAAGCTGTCATATTGATACCCATACTTGATGGAGAAGGTAGAGTTTTAGGTTCAATTGGTGTTGATGAGACCCGATCTGCGCGAAAATGGATTGAAAATGAAATCCACGCGCTCCGTTTAGTAAGTGAAATGATCGGGAAATATCTAAGTCGTATTAGCGCCGACAAAGTACTCAGAGAAAGCGAAGAACACTTTAGGAATTTAATCCAAAACAGTACCGATTTATTGTCTATAGTCGATTTGGAAGGCAGGCTTGTTTTTCAGAGTCCGGCAGTTTCAAATACACTTGGATACAGCCTTGAAGAAATAGAAAATCAATTCCTTATAGAACTTATTCATCCTGATGATAAACTCAAAGTTGCTAATACATTTCTAGAATTCGTTAAAAACAAAGAACATCAAAACTTCCGGATTGAAACGCGATTACTCAAGAAAAATGGTAACTATATTTATGTTGAAGCACTTGGAAGTGCCTATGTGAAACAAGGTACTTTTGCGGGAATTGTTTTTAACTCAAGAGATGTAACAGATCGTGTATTAACTGAGAAAGAGCTTATAAAAGCCAAAGAAAATGCTGAGGAGATGAATCGCCTTAAGACTACTTTTTTGGCGAATATGAGTCATGAGATCAGAACTCCGCTAACCGGTATTATGGGTTTTGCCTCTATTTTATCCAGCGAATTGGAAAACCCCGAAAAACGAGAAATGGCAGAGCGTATCCATACCTCAGGTAAACGATTACTGGATACTATCGATGCCATTCTTGATTTGTCTAAAATTGAAGCAAATAAACTCCAGGCCGCTTTCAGTTATGTAAATGTAGAAGATGAAGTTGACACCGTAATACGTTTATTGCATCCTTTGGCATCTCAAAAAAGCCTCAGCCTAAAGCATGAAAAAATGTCAGAAACTTATGTTAGTTACTTAGACAAAACGCTCTTTATGCAGGTGTTAAATAATTTGATAGGTAATGCAATCAAGTATACAGAGCATGGTGGCGTAACCGTCAGAACAGGTTCTATTCATAAATCCTTAAACCCAATAAACTTCATAGAAATTGAAGATACCGGTATAGGTATTGCACCCACTTTTCTACCTCAGATTTTTGATGAATTCAGACAAGAAAGTCATGGTCTGGCCCGCAGATTTGAGGGAGCAGGCTTAGGACTTACCATTACCAAAAAGCTAATCGAGTTAATGGGTGGGGAAATCTCAGTGCAAAGTGTAAAAGGCGAAGGCACCATCTTCACGGTTACCTTTCCTTGCGTTGATACTGAAGAATCAATCGAGCCGAGTAAAGAATTGAAAGAACTCATCCAAAATAAACATACTAGTGAAAGTGACAATGCTTCCATAATCGTTACCGACGACAATGAAGATAGCCTACAAGTTTATAATTTCTTTCTGAGAGAACAATACCAACTCACTCTTGTATCCTCAGCTGAAGAGGCACTTGAAATCCTGGATAAAAAAACATTTGACTTGGTAATTATGGATATAAATTTGGGTGAAGGTATGGACGGCGTGGAGGCTTTTGAACTTATTCAGAAAAAAGAAAGTCTTAAAAATATTCCTGTGATTGCTGTTACAGCATACGCTATGAAAGGCGACGAAGAGCGATTTTTGAATTATGGGTTTAAAAAGTACATATCGAAACCTTTCCCAAAAGAGACTTTATTAGAAATAGTTCGGAGCGAATTACGCAAATACAATAAACATCATGAGTGAAGAACGTCCTGGTAAAATCATTATAGTTGAGGACGAACCTTTCCAGGCTCGGTTTTTGACCCTTACACTTAAAAAAGCTGGCTTTGAAATCATAGACGTTTTTGACAATGGTAAGGCAAATCTGGATTACCTTAAGAACAACCCGCATGACGCAGAGCTTATTCTCATGGATATTATGCTTAAAGGGGCTCTGGATGGGATTGAAACGGCTGAAGCCGTAAAAACCAATCATGATATACAGGTAATTTTCCTTAGTGGTTTAACTGATGATGATGTTATTGATCGCGCTAACGTCAGTACTCCACACACTTTTCTGTTCAAACCAGTTGACCCGAGACAATTGGTAACATCTGTACTGATGGGTGTTCGCAGCCACCGCCTATCTAAAGATTTACGAGAAAGCAGAACCTGGTTTTCCAGAACTTTAGATAATATTCAAAGTGCAATAATCACTACTGACAGAGTCGGTAATATTATCTTCAGAAATAAAAAAGCCCTGGAATACTTTCCGGACTTTGGCTTGCCTCAGAACATGGTAGAAGAGTTGCTTGTATCAAACAGAGAAGGGCAAAAAATTAATTACAGAGAAGTTATTAAGCTCAAAGGTAGCTTGAACTTAGAGAGTGTAATTTTGCAGCTCCCCGACAGAAATATACCTGTGGATATTTTGCTCGCAAGCATCACTAGAAATGAGCGAATACTTGGTTATGTGATAGACATTATCGATATCTCAGAGAAAAAGGCTCAGCAAGATGCCATCCAAAAATATCAAATACAGTTACAGGAGTTTTCTGATAATCTCAGAAATATTCAGGAGCGGGAGCGAATAAAAATTGCCCGGGAAATACATGATGAATTAGGTCAATATCTGGCTCGACTAAAAATTGATATCAGCCGGCTTAAACTGGATATTGAAGACAATACTAGATTAAATGACCTTGAAAGTATTGCAGACACCCTGGTAAAAAGAGTTCGAAAAGTATCATCCGATTTACGACCAAAAATTCTTGATGATGGTACTATTTTGGAAGCTTTGGATTGGCTATCCAAAGAATTCAGTCAATCACTACCTGTGAGTTTCTTCTGCACCGAAGAAGTTTTACATCTGCCTCAAGAATTGAAAACAGATATCTTCAGGATAGCTCAGGAAAGTTTATCTAATATCCTTAAACACGCAAGAGCCACATTGGCCACAATAGAGTTGAGCCTGGATGATAATACTATAGAACTTGTAATCCGTGATAATGGGATTGGGGTTAAGAAAAACAATGGCCAGAAAAAAAAGAAAACGATGGGAGTAATGGGGATGAAAGAAAGAGCCCGGAGATGGAAAGGACAATTGAATATAGTATCTTCTGATAATGGTACTACGGTTACCGCAAGCTTTCCATTTCAAGAAACTGATAACTGACTAGTCTTATCATTATGAAAACAAGAATTCTTTTAGCGGATGATCACGCCATTTTGAGAGATGGTATTAGAGGAATTTTAGAAGCAACACCAGGATTTGAAGTTGTTGCAGAGGCCTCTGATGGGATGGAAGCCATAGCTGCTCTTGAGAAAAACCAGTTTGATGTGGCCATTTTGGATATAAATATGCCGAAATTAAACGGTTTGGATACCTTAAAGCATTTCAAATCCGTAGCGCCAAAACTTCCTGTGTTAATACTAAGCATGTATCCGGAAGAACAATATGCCGTACGAATGCTAAAAGCAGGTGCTTCCGGTTATTTGACCAAAGAAGCAGCCAGCAATCAATTAATTCAGGCAATTAACAAAGTCATTATCGGTGGCAGATATGTAAGTCCGGAGTTGGCTGAGCAATTAGCTTTTGGTCTCACAAAAACCGAAGCAGATTACCCACATGAATTACTTTCAGACCGTGAATATCAGGTATTGATTATGATTGCCTCGGGTAAATCAGTATCAGAAATTGCTGAGGAATTATTTGTTAGTGTAAAAACGATAAGCACTTATCGCTCCCGAATTTTGGAGAAGATGGACCTCACGAATAATGCGCAAATCACACATTACGTCATCAAAAACGATTTACTGACGTGATTTTTTATCCGTAGGATTCTAAAGCTTATTCTCTACGAATTGCCCTTTATTGTAAACAGCTACTGCTCTTCCAAGCATTTCTCTGTCTATATAGGGAGAATTAGATGATTTTGAACGGATTTGATCTTTGGAAAAGACCCACTTTTCATCGGTGTTGAAGAGAGTGAGCTCGGCTTTCTCTCCCACCTCGAGTTTTGGAATCGGAAGTCTCAGGATTTCTCTTGGCTTGCTAATCATTTTATCCAAAACGGTTGCTAGTTCCATTCGTCCGGATTCAATTAAGCATCTGTTAGAAACCGGCCAAGCCGTTTCCAACCCAATGATTCCGTTTGGGGCATAAATGAATTCAACTTCCTTTTCATCTACAGAATGCGGAGCATGGTCAGTACAAATAGCGTCTATGGTACCGTCTACTAATCCTTCTATCATCGCTTCTACGTCTTCAGCAGTTCTGAGAGGTGGATGCATTTTGTAATTGGTATCGAATTTTGTTCTGCTGATTTCTTCATCTGTTAGGTCAAAGTGATGCGGACAAACCTCGGTAGTAACTTTAATTCCACGTTTTTTACCCTCACGAACTAAATCCACACCTCTGGCTGTGCTAATATGCGCAACATGAATATGCCCGCCGGTAAGCTCAGCTAATAAAATATCACGAGCTATCATCACTTCTTCTGCAATTCCGGGAGTGCCTTCCAGGCCTAGACGGGTTGAAACTCTTCCCTCGTTCATGTGCCCGGGACGTGACAACTCTAAATCTTCTTCGTGATTGATGATTGGCATATCAAGCATATCAGCATATTCCAAAGCTGTACGCATGAGTCTGGAACTATAAACGGGATCTCCATCATCACTGAAAGCTACAGCACCGCCATCTTTCAAATCTCCCATTTCTGTCATTTGCTCTCCCTTGCGATCTTTGGAAACCGCAGCGATGGGATACACAGAAACAGGTAATTCTTCCGATTTTTTTATAATAAACTCAACCACATCCCTGGTGTGTGTAGCAGGTGATGTGTTTGGCATGCATGCAACGGCGGTAAATCCACCAAAAGCTGCTGCTTCGCAACCGGTTTTTATGGTTTCTTTATACTCGTAGCCCGGCTCTCGTAAATGTATGTGCATATCCATCCAACCGCCGGAAATGTATGCCCCTTTTGCATCGAAAACTGGAGCTGAAGTTTCAATATCCGAAGTTTCGATTGCTGAAATAATTCCATTCTCAATTAGAATATTGTAGGTTTGGCTTCCATAATAACCGGAACCTATGGGGCGTACATTTTTGAGTAAAATATCAGGCGTGCGCATAAGCTAAATATCTGGTGTTTTGCAGGTTGGCAGAATATAGAGGTAGGATGCACCAGAGTAAAGAAAAAAGCATGATTTATGCCTTAAAAAAAGGCCGTCGTCCGGTTATTCCACCGGACGACGGTCAGCATCGCAGCGCTTTTTAGGTATTAGGTATGGATAGAAAACTATGTTGCAGATGGTTTCACGACTGGAATCGGGTCACCATAGATAAGATCTTTGCCTTGAAAGTTTGGATACGCTGAAACACCATGCTCGGAGATATCCAATCCAGCGTCTTCAACTTCCGGAGTTACTCTCACACCAATGGTATATTTGATTGCAGCAAATACCGCAAACGAGAGTAAAAATACAGTTCCGGTGATGGCTAATGCGCCAATTAACTGAGTAAGGAATGTAGCAGCTGGCGTGAACAAGCCTACGGCTAATGTCCCCCAGATTCCCACTACTCCGTGCACACTGATAGCACCAACGGGATCATCTTGTCTGATTTTATCAAAACCGATCATTGAGAAAACAACTATAGTACCACCAATTAGTCCAGCTACAGCCGAAAGGCCTGGAGTTAGTACATCAGCGCCGGCTGTTACACTTACCAAACCGGCAAGAATTCCGTTAAGCGCCATTGGAGCATCTAGTGTTTTCAGGTACAAAAATGTAACCAGCATAGCAGCAACAGCACCGGATGCCGCACCAATAGCGGTATTTACAAAAACATAAGAAACTTCAGCAGGATCAGCACTCAGCACAGAACCACCGTTGAATCCGAACCAGCCAAACCAGAGTAAAAATACGCCAACAGTGGCCAATGGAATATTATGACCCGGAATCAGATTTACTTTGCCATTATAACGTCCTTTGCGAGCACCAAGTAAAATCACACATGCGAGTCCGGCAAAACCACCAACGGCGTGTACTAATGTGGAACCAGCAAAATCATAGAAGCCAAGCTCGTCTAACCAGCCGCCGCCCCAAACCCAACTACCTGTCATTGGGTAGATTAAGGCGACCAAAATCACACCAAAGAGCATAAATGCGTGGAGTTTAATTCTGCCGGTAACACAACCTGAAACGATTGTAGCAGCAGTTGCAGCAAACATGGCCTGAAAGATAAAATCTGACCAAATTGTCATCTCTTCTCCGTAGGCCGGTGTGAGGTAATTTACCGGATCAGAACCATCGAAACCGATTCCAAATCCTCCAAAACCAAATATCCCGTTAAAATCTCCGGGATACATGATTTGGAAACCCACAATTGCGTAGGTAAGAATACCGGTACATAGAATGAAAACATTCTTATAAATCACATTAACTGAATTCTTTGCCTGGGTGAGTCCGCTTTCTACAGAAGCAAAACCCAAGTGCATGATGAAAACCATGGCCGCGGCTAGTAAAATCCAGAGATTGTCAATCATGAATTTCACGTATTCAGGTGAAGCCATGAATTCTTCCATACTGGCGTAGGTCTCAGCAGCATATGCGCTACCTGCGAGTGCAAGTAGTACCAATGTCAGAAATCCAGATCGTAACAGTGTTGTGTATTTCAT
>SKIC01000093.1 GCA_007116685.1 Balneolales bacterium | reverse complement strand
TTAAAGTTTGGGGAACAATAATCCCTCCATCGAGTAGTTAAGTAAATCGGTTTTAGTCTTAACTTGCACCAAAAGCACCCTATTTTCTCGTAACAGCAAATATTGTAGTTACCTATCACAACCAAATCATATAAATGGCAATTAACAACAGGCAAGGTACGAATGGGTTTTCCAACGATGAAAAACCTGACAGGATTGCACCTCATAATTCGGCTTCAAATCAAAATGACGATGAAATAGATTTGAAGAGGCTGTTTCTTACGCTATGGTCTTACAAATTTTGGATCATAGGAGCCGTATTTATAGGGTCTTTAGCTTCATTTCTGTATGCGAAATATCAGACCCCTATTTTTCGTGCTCAGGGTTTGATGATGATTGAGGAACAGCGCAACAGATACCAATGGGCCGGTTCTGATTTGGGGAGTATGCTGAGTACATCTTATGGTATAGGTATGGGGAGAAGAATTCCTAACGAATTGGCAATACTGGGATCTCGTCAATTTGCCTCTACAATTGCGGATTCTATTTTTGCAAATCCGGTTATGGAAAATGGACGATTGCATCCGATATTGTTCTGGGAGTATCCGGAAGACAGTACTTTGGTTCCGAGAGCATCAGTCATTGGGCGTATACGTGCTCAAACTCTATATGAACAGCAATCTCGTGAAAATGATGTAATTGTGGTTTCCTTTGAAAGTCCATCTTCTATGGAGGCTCAGAAAATTGTGCGTATAGTGCTTAACTCCTATGCGGAGTTTTCAACCAAACAGCAACGTCAACAGGCACGTGACGCCATTACATTCTTGGACAGAGAAGGCAAATCAGTGCAAGAACGATTACAGCGGGATGAGCAGCGTCTCAGAGATTTTATGGATCGGGAAGGGATTGTTCAATTAGATGACCAATCTCGTTTTGCAGTAAATCAATTAGCCAGACTTGAGGCGGAAAGAGAAGCTACAAGAATAAATCGAGCTTCTGTAGAACAAGCTCGCGACAGTTACAGAGAACAATTAGAACAAATCAGGCCGGGTTTGGCTTCTCGAATGGCTCAAAATGTCTCACCACGCCTGGAACGTTTTCAATTTGAACTAGCCGAACAACAAACCCGTAAGTTTCTATTGGAATTGGAAAATCCCCGCTTGCGCGATTTCCCGGACGAAGAACCACGCTTGAGAGAAATTAATCGTAAAATCGGAGATCTTGAACGGGAAATAACTTCCATAGTGGGAGATTTGCAGGACGGTGGTCCGGAACAACTTCTATTTTTGAACAGAGACGATGCAACCTTTGAGACCAGAATCAATACCTTAACCAACGACTTATTTCGTGCAGAAGTTGAGATTGCCCAATTATCTGCTCAGGAGTCGGTATTAAATGAGCGTATAGAGCAGCGTCAGGAATTCTTTAACCGTCTCCCTGATAATATGCTTGAGATGGCTCGTATTCAAAGAGATATACGTGTCAACGAAAGTTTGTTTTTAACCATAAACCAACAATCTGCGGAGTTAGCTGTTTGGGAGCAGACACAATCCGGTATTGGGCGGGTAGTCGATTATCCTATTTTACCTTTCAGGCCTATTGCTCCACGTACTAATCTAATTATACTCATTGGTATTCTATTGGGGGTAATGTTCGGTATAGGCTTTGTACTTGTGATGGAAATGTTCCAAAACAAAATTAACTCGGTTCAAAAACTCCGTGACCGCGGTTTGATGGTATTATCTGTTGTGCCGGATTTTCAGAACCTCATTTCAAAAGAATTTTCCGGAGAGAAATACACCCTTTCTGCCGGTTACAAACTTTCCACCTCACTCGTCACACTTTTAGATACTATCTCTAACGTTGCGGAATCCTTCAGAAGACTGCAATCCAATATTATTTATTCCCAGCCGGATGTGAAGTTTAATTCCCTGTTGGTGACAAGCGCCAATAAATCAGAAGGGAAATCTACGGTTTCCGCCAATTTAGCAGTTGCCCTTGCAGAATCAGGTCGTTCTGTTATAATCATAGATTGCGATTTCAGGCGTCCAAACCAACATAAAGTTTGGGGCCTTCCTGCAGAGCCTGGCGTAGTAGACATTTTATTTGATGAGCTTCCCGTTCAGGATGTGGTTCAGGATTCTGTAGTTGAAAATATCAAAATACTGACTTCAGGGCAGAAGCCGCCAAATCCCGCTGCGGTTAACAGATCTCGCAGTTTGATGGAACTGATAGAATATCTAAAAAAAGAATATGACCACGTTATAGTAGATACGCCGCCGTTTGGGATAATTTCTGATGCAGCGGCTTTGGCAAAAAATATGGATGGCGTAGTATTGGTGAGCCGCTTTAACCAAACCATGGAGCCGGAATTGGACAACACTATAGAAAGTTTACAAAGAGTAAATGCCAATATCTTAGGCGCTGTTATGACAGCTTTTGACCCTAAAAAAGCCAGAAGCGATTATTACGGTGCTAACTACTATCAGTATGTTTACGATAGTTATTCCTACTATCAAAAAGAAAAGGATGAAACCGAATCCTGATAGCCTCCCGGATTTTAATTACAATATGTATTCTTATATCACACCTAACGGCCGTATGCAGAAGATTAGCCTAAAGATAACCTTATTACTTGCAGTCTTATTTTTACCATTACTCTTAGTAACCACTCAGGAAGTCAATGCGCAACAAAGAAATTTACCACAGAGCCAATTATTCCGTATGGGAGAAGGCGTAGTACGAATTGCCGATGAGCGCCAATTAGCAGATTCCGTTAATGTTTGGGGAGATATCTCCAACTCCGGCAGGTATATCGTGCCCAGAGGCACAACCGTCCCGGATTTATTGTCCTATGCAAGAGGTCCTGTTAGTTTACGCTCAGGAGATATTATTCTGGATTGGTCGGAGGTGCGCTTAGAGATTGCAATCAGCAGGTTCAACGAGGAAACCGGTAGAGAAGAAGCTTTTCGATTTGTATACAGATACAATGAGCCAATTCCGGATGAATTGCGGGATTTTGCAATTAGAAATAATGATTTAGTGAGTTTACGCGTATTGCGGCGCCCTACTTTCAGGGATTATATTAATGTAATAGCACCTAGTGTTTCATTACTGATTTCAACTTTGGTACTCTGGGATCGATTATCAAACTAAAGGTTTTCAGCCTAATAAAATTAACATCTTTTATTACCTTCAAGGCAGTATGGTTGTTAGTAGTGTTTGCGATTATATGATATTCTACCAGATTTCTTTTGATAACACATCTATTTTTTCGCAGAGAGCCAAGTTTTAAGTGTTTCTTCGGTTCAAAGTTATTTATTTGACAAAAAAGAATAAACTATCATTTAATAATTTTTTACTATATTTCGGAACATTATTAGAGAATGCTAGTTATATGGACCATAGGCTTGTTCAGAAAAAGAAATCATACAATATTGATGGGTCTTAGACGTGAGCAAGACTACTTTGAGCACTTAATACAAAATTATGAGTAATAGCCGCTTAATGGAACATAAGTCCAAAATTAAGTACGTGCTTGACGTATTAATATGGACATCAGTCACTCTGCTAGCTTATGCACTAAGGTTAGAGGGTGATTTTTCAGGATTTGGGACGCAGATAATGATGGTTACTGCTATCCTTAGTTTTGCTAAAGCCATTATTGTTTATTTATCGGGAACGCATCTTCAGTCATGGAGAAATACCAGTTTTGCAGATCTCTTTCAGATTATAAAGGTATCTGCAATAGTGGCTATTCCATTTTTTGGCTATGCTCTATATTCCCGAACAATCGCTAGCACAATACCTCTGACCGTACCGGCTATCGAATTTATATTATCAGTTTTAGCTCTGGTTGGAATTAGAGCTGTGACTCGCTATTGGATAAAGTACCATTTACCAATTTCCAGACGAAATTTCAAATCCAAACGTGTTTTGATTGCAGGCGCAGGTGAAAGTGGAACTATGGTTGCCCGTGAAATGCTCAAGCATTCCAATGAGCATCTAACACCAGTCGCTTTTGTGGATGATGATGAATCAAAGAAAAAGCAAAAGTTTATGGGGATTCCGGTTGTTGGCAAAATTTCCAATTTGAGAGCCGTAGTTAGAAAATATCAGATTGATGAGATTTTGATAGCCATGCCCTCCGAAACCGGAGCAGTGGTTCGTAAAGTAGTTGAGGCTGCACGGGAAAGTGGTGCTGAGTTCAAAATTGTACCGGCTATTTATGATTTGTTGAGTGGTAAGGTTTCAATCGAGCACATTAGAAATGTTGATGTGCAGGATTTATTACGTAGAAAGCCCGTCCAATTGGAAACAGGACCAATCAAGCAATATATAGAGGGAAAGCGTATCCTGGTAACTGGTGCTGGTGGTTCAATTGGTTCGGAAATTGTAAGACAGATTTCCCGATTTAATCCGGCTCATGTAATTTTACTTGGAAGGGGAGAAAATAGCCTTCATACCCTTGTCCGTGAAATAAGTGAGCGAATTCCATCTCTCAAATACACAATTCGTGTTGCTGATGTTCGTGATTACAATACCTTACAATTAATTTACAGCAAAGATAAGCCTCAGGTAGTTTTTCATGCTGCTGCCCATAAACA
>SKIC01000268.1 GCA_007116685.1 Balneolales bacterium | reverse complement strand
GTTACCAATACATTCCCGCCTTCTTTTCCGCCTTCAGGGCCCATATCAACAACCCAATCAGCGGCTTTGATTACATCCATATTGTGTTCAATCACAACCACTGTATTTCCTTTATCAACTAACATCTGGATTACATTAACCAGCATTTTTACATCTTGAAAATGCAAACCGGTTGTGGGCTCATCCATGATATAAAGTGTATCTCCCGTACCGATTTTTGACAACTCTCTGGCGAGTTTAATACGCTGAGCTTCACCGCCTGAAAGCGTTGTACTACTCTGTCCTAATGTGAGATATCCCAATCCAACCGCATCCAAAGTTTCCAAGACGCGTTTGATTCTTGGAACCGAATCAAAAAAGGAAACAGCATCGCTGATAGGCATTTGGAGAACGTCAGAAATATTTTTGCCTTTGTAGTGGATTTCAAGGGTTTCCCGATTATATCGCTTTCCCCGGCAGGTTTCGCAATTCACATACACATCCGGCAGGAAGTTCATCTCGATTTTCCTCACGCCGTCTCCGGAGCAGGTTTCACAGCGCCCACCTTTCACGTTGAAAGAGAAACGCCCGCGGTCATATCCACGGATTTTGGCTTCGGGAAGTTCTGCGAAAAGATTTCTGATATAATCGAAAACTTTGGTGTAAGTACCGGGATTTGATCTGGGTGTGCGCCCAATCGGACTTTGGTCAATAGAAATAACCTTATCGATATGCTCTAAACCTGTTATTTCGTCGTAGGGCAGGGCTGCTGCTTTCGATTTGTAGAAATGGGAAGTTAAAATGGGTACCAAAGTTTGATTGATGAGCGAACTTTTCCCACTTCCGCTCACGCCGGTTACACAGATAAATTTGCCGATAGGTAATTCTAAATCTACGCTTTTCAAATTATGACCTCGCGCACCGCTGATGGCTATACTTTTTCCGCTGCCTTTTCGGCGCTTATCCGGCAAATCAATGAACTCGGTATAATTCATGAAGCGGGCTGTCATAGAATCGGGTGTGAGTTCTTCAGGTGTGCCGTAGCTTACAATTTCACCGCCATATGTTCCTGCTCCCGGACCTAAATCTACCACAAAATCAGCCTTTTCTATGGTCTCGCGATCGTGTTCTACCACGATTACGCTGTTTCCTAGATCTCGCAAAAGTTCGAGTGAGCGAATCAGTTTGATATTATCTCGCTGATGCAAACCGATGCTGGGTTCATCCAAAATATAGAGCACACCAACCAGTTGTGTCCCGATTTGAGTAGCCAATCGAATGCGCTGAGCTTCGCCACCGGATAAAGTCTGCGCTTCCCGGTCAAGTGTGAGATAATTCAAGCCCACATTGAGGAGAAAGTCGATACGATCCCGGATTTCCTTTAAAATCTGATGTCCGATTTTTTGTTGTCGCTCATTTAATTCAAGTGTATTAATCGCATCCCGAAGCTGGTTGATATCCATAGAAACCAAATCATGGATAGTGTGCGCACCAACTTTGTAAGACAATGCCTCGCGATTTAATCTTCCGCCTTTACAATCCGGACAAGATACCCGATTCATGTAGGCTTTGGCTTTATCTCTCTGTTTGGGAGATTTGCTGTTTTCGTATTGATCGCGGATGATGGAGGCTAATCCCTCAAAACTGTGCTTATAGGTTACGCTATTGTCTTTGAAATCGTAACTGACGTCGAAAGTTTGTTCTCCTGAACCATCCAACAAAATATTCAGCAGTTCTTCGGGATATTTTTTAATGGGCGTATCAAAATCGCAATTATAAACATCTAAAATGGCTTTAATCTGCTTGAATAGGAATATGCTGCGTGGTTCCCCTAGAAAACGAATGGCGCCCTCGCTAATACGTAACTTCCTGTTTGGGATTACCAGTTCTGGATCCACATCATAAGAATAGCCTAAACCACTACATGTTTTACAGGCACCGTAAGGTGAGTTAAACGAAAAAAGGTTTGGTGCCGGCTCTTCGTAGGAGAGTCCGGTTTCAGGATCGAATAAATTTTGGGAATAAAGGACGTCTTCGTAGTGGCCATTTTTGTTTTCTACGGCAAGAATGAGATTGCCATCTGCCATTTCCAGAGCCATTTCCACGCTTTTTCTGATGCGGTCGGCGCTGTTATCAGAAATCACAAACCGATCTACCACAACTTCGATATTATGCGTTTTGTATCGGTCAACCTGCAAACCTTTTTCCAGTTCAAGATATTCACCATCAACCCGTACCCGGATAAAACCTTGCTTCATGGTTTGTTCAAAAAGCTCTCTGTAATGCCCTTTTCGTCCGCGTACAACAGGTGCGAGACAGTAAGCACGAGTTCCCTTTTCCATGGCCATGATGTTACCAACCACTTCATCAGCGGTTTGCTTTTTCATCATTCGTCCGCTTTTGTAGCTGTAGGGAATTCCGACTCTGGCAAAAAGCAGGCGCAGGTAGTCATAAATCTCGGTGACCGTACCCACAGTAGAGCGGGGATTACGGTTGGTGGTTTTTTGATCAATAGAAATAACGGGAGAAAGCCCATCAATAAAATCAACTTGCGGACGCTCCATCATCCCCAAAAACTGACGAGCATACGCCGACAGGGATTCCATAAAGCGTCGTTGTCCTTCGGCATAAATCGTATCGAAAGCCAAAGAAGACTTCCCTGATCCGGACAAACCTGTTATAACCACAAGCTGTTCTCTTGGAATATCGATGTCTATATTTTTAAGATTGTGCTCTCTGGCACCACGTATAACTATATTTTCTTGCAAAATGATTTATTTAGGGCGATTTGAAGAACTTCGTAAAATAGTGACTTAGAACGTACTAATACAGCAAAAAGAACCACGATTATTTGTTCAGCATTTCAGAGGCATTGAAGAGATTGTTGAATTTTTATGGATTACTACTCATATCACATCTTTTAATACTGGCGTTTAATTGCTAATATCTGGTTTATATATCCATTTTAATCTGCAAGGTCGTATGAGGCTTGTTTTTCAAATCATTTTATTAGTTTCGCTTTTATTTTTCGGGATATCCTTACAATCGGTTAAGGCATCTGATACATCCGAAAAAGTCAATCTGGGCGCCGGAGTTTGGTCGCTCTACGTTTCAGAATCAGGAGTAGTTTTTGCTGGTACGTTGAGTAATGGTCTATTCCGTTCGGAAGATAATGGACAATCCTTTTCTGAAACTTCCTTGACAGGCGTAACGGTTTACCAAATTACTGAAGCGCCTAGCGGACTACTTTTTGCGGCAGCTCAAAATGGAATCTATCGCTCTAATGATGGTGGACGAACCTGGCGCCGTGTAAATGATGGCATCGAAAAACCGATTGGACAGTTTGTTTATGCCGGAGAGAGCGTACAATTTGCAGCCATCATGCAAACCGGGATTTATCGCTCTACGGATAATGGCCTGAACTGGACTCCCGTTAATAATGGAATTGAATTACCTTACGGTTACACTGTAACCAGTCATGGTGACCGAATTATTGCAGGTGCAACCAATAGAATGTACGTTTCAGAAAATAATGGAGATTCCTGGAGGCGTATCGAGGCCGGGTTTGGTTCCTCCCGAAGCACTGACATTCTTGTTCATGGAGATGTTTTATTTGTAGGTACTCAGGAAGGGGTATTTATTTCTGAAGATGCAGGAGATTCCTGGGTTGAAATCAGTCATGGGCTTGATAACAAAATAGTGTATGGTTTGGCGCAAACAGAAAATGGCGTATATGCAGCAACAAGAGGCGGTCTGTATCACCTGCCTACATCCGGAACGCAATGGAATTTGGTTTCCGATAGTGATGTTATAATCTACGCCATTGCTGCAGATCAGCAAGGAAACTTGTACCTGGGCAATAATGCAGGCGTCTGGTATTGGCAGCCATAACATTTTTGAAATTTCAACACTTAAAGCCATCTGACAGCAAGTGTTGGATGGCTTTTTTATTTTAAATCACAACGACTTATTTCTTATTAACACAAATCATAAACCACTGTGAGTACATCAACAACTTGGAAACCGGAAGACTGGAAAAATTATCCCGTAAAGCAATTACCCGAATATCCTGATCAAAAATTATTTAATAAGGTTTATAAAGAACTAAAAAATTATCCCCCTTTGGTTACTTCCTGGGAAGTTGAAGATCTCAAGCAGAAATTAGTTGATGCGCAGCATGGTCGGGCATTTTTACTGCAAGGTGGTGATTGTGCCGAAACGTTTGATAATTGCACTTCGCCTCAAATTGTGAATCTGTTAAAAGTTCTTTTGCAGATGAGTTTCATCATGATTCACGAGATGGAAATTCCTGTAATCCGTGTGGGGCGTTTGGCCGGTCAGTATGCCAAACCGCGAAGTTCAGACACTGAAAACGTGAACGGACAAGAATTGCCTAGTTACCGAGGGGATTTGATTAACAGCATTGAGCCTACTCTGGAAAAAAGAACTCCGAATCCCAAGCGCATGTTGCAAGGGTATCAGAAATCAGCGCTTACGCTTAATTTTGTCAGGGCGCTTACGGAGGGTGGTGGTTTTGCGGATTTACATCACCCGGAGTACTGGGAGCTGGATTTTATGCGACGCAATAAATACTACAAAGAGTATGGCGATATGGTTAATTCCATCACCCATGCTGTTCGCTTTGTGGAAACCATCACAAACAATAATCTGAACACACTTAAGCAGGTTCAGATGTATACTTCTCACGAGACGCTGAATTTGCATTATGATGGCGCACAAACTCGTAGAGTGCCCCACAAAGATGGCTGGTACAATTTGAGCACTCATTTGCCTTGGGTAGGAAACCGCACACGTGATTTAGATGGAGCTCATATCCATTACCTGAGTGGCATCTCTAATCCTATTGGAATCAAGGTTGGTCCTCCGTTTGATGATGATGAAGTTCTGCGGTTGATTGAAAAACTCAATCCAAAAGGACAAGACGGTAAGATAGTTTTGATTACCAGAATGGGGATGAATCATATTCACGATCGCTTGCCAAAATTTATCCAAAAAGTGACTTCTGAAGGATTGCCGGTTATCTGGAGTTGTGATCCTATGCATGGTAATACCTATTCCACGGAAGAAAATTTGAAAACGCGCAATTTTGATGCAATTTTGGATGAAATCAGAACAACTTTTGCCATTCACAGAGAAGAAAAGTCTCATCTCGGAGGTGTGCATTTAGAACTTACAGGTGATAATGTAACCGAATGCGTGGGTGGTGCAAAAGGTCTTAAAGCAGATGGTTTGAAATCAAATTATCAAACTTTCTGTGATCCAAGATTGAATTACCAACAAAGCCTGGAAATGGCTTTTCTGATTGCCAAAGAATGGAAGCAGACTGTTTCAGAAAAGAAGCAGGAATCCTTTAATGGCGTTAGGGTTTAATACCTTATGACAAAATGTAAGTTGTTATATGACAGTGTGTTATGGGATTGACACACTGTCGTTTTTGGTCTGACTCTTTTTCTTACAAAGTAATAACTATTCGTCAAAAAGACAGAAAAAACGCCCTGGCACGTGCCTTGTAAGTGTTCATAGTGAAAACATAAACACTCAATCTTCCAAAAACTTGTGGAGGTACATTATGACACTCGTAAGATTTAACCCAAGAAATGAATTCGACTTTCCGGCAATCCCAAAGAGATTCTCAGATATGATTGATGAGTTTTTCAATGAGAGCCTAAGTCAGACCGGTAATAAAGGCACATTTTTACCAGGAATTGATATTATTGAAAATGATTCTCATTACATGGTGAATGTGAATCTGCCCGGTATGAATAAAGAGGATATCAAAATTGATTTGGATGACAGAGTCCTCAGTATTAGCGGTGAAAGAAAGCAGGAAATCAAAGACGAAAACGCCAAATATCATCTCGTTGAGACACGATATGGAAGTTTTTCAAGATCCTTCACCTTGCCGGATAATATCAACAGCGAAAGCATCAACGCTACCTATGAAAATGGCGTGTTGAAACTCGCAATCGAAAAAGCCGAGAAAAAAGTAAGCAAACAAATAGAAGTGAGGTAAAGCAGGATTTAATAATCTAGAATAGCAAAGCCCGGTATCTATGATATCGGGCTTTTTATTTTTCAAGTTGTGGTGTTCTTTACCCGGCTGGGAGTATGGTAAAGGTGGTTTCGGCTCCGCTCAACCACCTTTATGATCTCAACTACGCCCCCTGAGCGAAGCCGAAGGGGAGCGTAGTCGAAGAAAGGAAAGAATAAAGCAGTCGTCCACGACTGCGAAAATGTACAAATCCTGGACTCAATCATTCTTCGCCAAAAGAAGTTATGACCCAATCCAAAGGCGCGGCGACGGTGAGCATCCATAGGGTTTGGCCGTAGCGTCCGTTGTAATCTCCTAATATGTGAGACATATCCAAACGTATGTAGGTTAGGTTTATACCGGCTCCAATTGTGTAGCGCTGGTGCGATTCGAGTTGGTCGGGGCGATGGCGGTAGCCGAATCGTAGTTGGAAAACTTCCATGAGTTCGATTTCAAGTCCCAAATGCCTTCTGATTTGATCCATTACCGTGATTTCAATGAATTCATCGCCGTCACGGACTAAGTAATTATTCCACGACCGGAGTAAGGCTTCGAAGGAATCGTATGGAGTCAAATCGCGGGTATTATAGCCTATAATCATCCTTGAAAAAGCGGTATGTAGCGTTGCCGAAACAGCACGAAAATTTCGGTACTCTTTGTCGAATTCAAAACGGAGGCTGCCACCGAGTCGCATGGTTGTGGGCAAGGGACTGTTGCCTGCTCCAAGGGCGTAAGTTCTGGCTCTGCCAAAATTGGTCAGTGACCAACCTAAAGAGGGGTAGAGCGAAAATCCGGGGAGATGCAATTCGTCTGCGAAAATGGCTCCAAAATGCATACTTATCCCGGAAACGGTGCCGGCAGGGTCAAAACCACGATCGCTTTGGAAAAAGTTGAGGGAAGTTCCGGCTCTGAAACGCGGAGAGAATGCTCGGGATACCGTAATCTCCTGAATGTTCTCAGCACTTTGAAACCGGCGGCCTTCGAGATTTACTTGCTCACCCATGATGTAATATCGTAACTGAAAAGAGGCATCCCAGCCTTCGTATTCAACGCCAATATGAGGTGTTACGTAAAAAATCTCAGGAGCAAATTCCCGATTAGGCTGGGTTTTGAAATCAGGTACTATCAAAAAACGTGGCGTAAAATTGCTTCCAATCCGCACAAATTCAGATTTGCCTCGAAGCGCAGGGTTTACATGCGCCAATCCACCGCCTATATATCTGGTGATATCCGCTTCTCCCAATGCCACGGCATAAGGATGATTAATCTCGTCTATAAAGGGGAAATCGGTGGCATCAAACTGAGCAAAACTGGCTTGAAAAGGGACAATCAGGTAGAAAATCCCAAAAATAAGTACACTCACATAGCGTAATGGCTTTGAAAAAAACAAATTACCGTCTTCGTTTTGCACTAAATTGGAATCCGTTATCTTCTGATAATAAAAATGCGTTTCTGCTACACTATCCGCGTGGAAATGTTTTTGATGTCCGAATTTTGCAGATGAACTTTTCAAGAAAAATTTTGGTGAAAATAAAACTTTGGTTGGCATTTTTTCTGCTTACCACAAGTCTGTCTTATGCGCAGCAGAGCCATATTGTGCCTGTCAATCACTGGAGTATGGAATACCTCAGTTTATTGCAATCACGTGGTTTTGTAAACGATTTACACCCCACTCAATTGCCCTGGCAATATGCGGAGATTCAGAATGCAATCTCAAGAATAAATCCCGATGAACTCTCGGCTGTTGAAAGATATTGGTACGAAACGTTAACCGCACATTATCTCCGTGATTCCGACCATAATTACGCATTCGACTCAGAAGTAAAATTAAGCCGTTACAATTCCGACCGGGAAGAACTGCTGCGCCCTCGTGGCCAAGGTCGGTCGCTTACGCCGGCTGCCAGAGTTGGAGTGCGTTACAGTTATCAAAATTGGTCAGTTAGAACAGGATTAACTGTAGATTTAGCTTACGCTCAGGATCCCGATGGCTTAGACCTCAGTCATCGTTTGTTAGGAAGAACAGAAGATTACTATCTGATGTATCATAGCCCCAGATTGAGCGTTTCCTTTGGTCGTTACGACAGACATTGGGGAGTTTGGAATCGTCCCGCAGCCATGCTTTCCAATAATCCGAGGTCTTTTGATGCGGTTTCGTTTCGATTTGGAGGGAAGCGATTTTCGGTGAGTAGTATTTGGGGACAACTCGATAATTTATCCGCCACAGGTAGCTATTTCAGCCGGGATCGTTTTGAGCCCGGTGCAAAACGCAGATTTATTAGTTTGCACAGGTTTGATTGGTCGCCGTTGCCAAATTTGCGATTCAGTTTTATGGAGGGAGTGATTTATGCCGGAGAACAAACAGGTGTAGAATTGGAGTATATGAATCCGCTTCCGCTGTGGGTAATTAGTCAGGATGGCGATCCCAAAAATGTATATGCCAATCTTGTGATTGGTGGCATGGCTTGGTGGCAATTCCGGGATTGGACTTTTCATGGAGAGGTTTTTCTGGATGATATCGTAGTAAACGAAAGGGAAGAAGCACAGGCCAGGCGTGATTTTAAGCCGGCAGCGATGGCCTTGGTATTGCATGCAGAACGCACAGGAATTTTGGATGAATTTGATATTGGCGGCGGTTATCAACTCGTGAGTAGCACATCCTATCGTTCAGAATTATTTATGGGGCAATGGACGTACGCGCAACGAGGAATTGGTACTAATTTTAGTGATTATGTGCAAATTGATGCGTTCATACGATGGCATGCAGGCAGATATGTGCCCGGATTAATGATTGAGCCGTATATAGAGCATTTATTGCAGGGAGAGGGCGATGTGCGACTTCCTCAATCTGTAACTATGCCGGATGGACAAAACATCCCATTTGTGTTAAGTGGAACGGTTGCCGAGCATTTGCGGCTGGCCATAAGAGCACGTTATCGATATCAATCCTATTGGGCAGAATTGGATTGGGGCGTAAATCAAATATCTAACAGAGATCATATTCAGGGTTTTGAAGAGAATTTGTTCATTGGCAGAATCACTATTGGCGGCTCACTGGAAATTAGGAGATGAGATGGATAAAAAAGATCTTCGCATTCATGAAGTCGCTCGGGCAGAAACCTTATCCTCACAATGCTACACGGACAAAGAGTTTTTTGAAAAAGAGCAAAAACTGATATTTGAAAACCACTGGCAATATGTGGGTCCGGCATCTTTTTTACAGAAATCAGGAGATCAGTTTCCTCTAAGCATTGCTGGTCAGCCCATATTATTGGTGTTGGATGGTGATGAAATCAGAGCATTCTACAATGTTTGCAAGCATCGTGGCGGACCTTTAGCCACCTGTAAAAAGAACAATAAGGTGCTGAAATGCGAATATCATGGCTGGGTATATCGTTTGGATGGTTCTTTGCGCGGAGTACCTCATTTTCGTCATGCCGAATTATTTAATCCATCAGATTTTGGATTAACAGAAATAGCCGTAACCATTTGGCAAGGATTGATTTTCGTAAATTTATCTGCAGATCCTGATTCCGGTCAGGATGTTTTTCAGACTATAGAAGATCGAATAAAGCCACTCAAAATCGCCGATTTACAATTTCACAAAAGAGTCAGTTATAACATAGCCTGTAATTGGAAAGCCTATGCTGATAATTACCTCGAGGGCTATCATATCCCTCATGTTCACCCCGAATTATGTGATTTACTTTCCTTTCAGGATTACAAAACAGAATTGACAGATCACTATTCTTTGCAATACAGCCCGTTTCGGGATAAAGAAAATCTTTACAGTCAGGATGGAGGTGCAGCGTTTTATTTCTTTCTGTTCCCAAATATCATGTTGAATCTGTTGCCGGGGCGATTGCAAATGAATAGTATTGAAGCATTGAGCGAGCAGAGTTGCAGAGTTCATTTTGATTATTTTTATGATGATATAACATCTCAGCAAGCACAGAAAAAGATAACTGAAGACATGGCTTACAGCGACCGTGTCCAAAAAGAAGACATGGAGATTTGCGAGTGGGTACAGAAAGGATTGCAGTCTAATGCTTACGAGAGAGGCCGTTTTTCACCCGAAATGGAAGAGGCTGTTCATCATTTTCAGGTTATGTTGAAAAAGGTGTATAAAAAAATCCCATTTAATTCATAAGAGCCGTAATTTACAGGGATATAAATACATACAAAGAAAAAATCACATTCATGCTTATCATCGTCATCGTTGCAGTTACTGTGTTGCTTTTGGCAACGCTTGTGCTTGTTATTAAGGGGCAAAATAAAGAAGTGAAAAGAGTATCTGCCATTCTTGAAAAAACAATTGGTCAGACTCCTGATTACAATAAGTCGTTTATCGCTGGGCAGAAATCACCCGAATTTGCATTTAAAGATGATCAATTAAATTTTCAGTCAAACGGTGAAAAGTTTCAGAGATTCACCACAGAAATGAGCTCTCGAAAAATGGAAGTTACTTTATACTACGACGAGCAGAAGAGATGCCAGAATTATCTGATAAAATATTTTTCACCGGAATCTGCCTTCAATAAAATCTACGAAGAGTTCTGGAGAGAAAAGCTCATCTAATTTCTTTAAAAGCCGTTTTTCTTGAATCCTTCTAAAAGGAATTCGCCATTCACAAACTAAATGTGCATTTTTCCGGTTCTAGCACTATTAGTGAACTGAGATTTCTACGTTTTTACCTATCATATTAGCTGTGCAGTACTCAGAAGTCTGAATTTAGCTATTCAGCTAGTTTCGATGGAAAACCTAGTACTTGGTCTAAAAATAATTTCATAGGTAATTGTAATTTCTCGCACCGCTAAAGGTTATAAGTAAAACCACATTTCCAAACAGTGCATGCGTAGCCTTTTTCTATTATTACTTTTTACGTTTTTATCAGTTGTTTCAACAGCTCAGGTAACTGACCGTGAAGCTACATTATCAGGATTTCCGAGTATTGCTGATAACAATGCTCTTCTTACTGAAAAGTGCCTGACTACTCAGTTATTACAGACGCGGGAAGCGAAAGAACACATAGCGGCATTCAGGGAATGGGATGAAAAAGGGCGACCGGGGATGTCGCTTTTTACAGATTATGAGCTTGGGCATCAGCGGAATTTCAGAGTCCGTAATATTCGAAATAATACATTTAGTAGTGTCAGTTTTACACTGAGGGCAAAAGGTCAAGGCGCATTCGTTTGGCTTGAGGATGATGAATTCGGAGAGGAAAAAGTTACGCAAGAAATTGTAGATGCTATTTTTCAGCATGCCGTGAATAATACACCTGAGCTATCTGCTCACCCAAGCAGAGGTATCATTGAAAATAATATTGAAGTGTTTGGGCAGCCCCCAAATGTGGATGGAAGCGGAAGCTTACACATTTTACTCACCGACGTTCAGGATGATTGGGAACCCGATTCCAATACAGGCTATGTGGCTGGTTTTTTTGACCCCGTTAATTTGAACCCTAATAATTCAAATAGCAATGGCATGGATATCATTTACATCGATACCTATCCTCATATTTACAGAGAAGACCGGGAAGCAAATGCAGGCAGAGCAAAAAGCACCCTCGCTCACGAACTTCAGCATCTGATTCATGCTAACTACGGCAATTTGAATATTTTTCAAAACGAAGGGCAATCAGAGTGGGCAGAATTGTACAATGGTTATCCCGGCAGAACTATAGAATATGTATTTCAGCAGGATGAACTCAACCGGTTTTTATTCGAATGGCGCAGAAATTCAAGCCAAGTGCTACGAGATTATCAAAGAGCGTCTTTATTTCATGGCTATTTAGCTGAGCGCTTTGGTCCTGAAAAAACGGGAGCCATAACTCGTGCCAGTGCCGGTGATAATGCGGCTTATAATCATCTTTTGGAGTCATCCGGAAAAACCTTGTCAGAAATTATCCATGATTTTCATACTGCGAATCTAATCAACAATAGAACCATAGCTAATGGTAGATTTGGTTATTCAGATTCACGCCGTTCAGGTGTAAGAGCTACGGGAAAACAGCACATATTTCCAAGCGGGCTCCAGGATGTAATTTGGGATGGAGAATTGAAGTACGGTGGTGTTGCTTACACGGATATCATAGGCGGTGAAGATGTAACGATACGATTTTCTTCTGATCAGGAAGTGAACCACAGGGTTGTGGCAATTCCATTTTCCGGAGAACCGGAAGTTTTTGATTCAAATTCCGAAGTCTTTTTACCCGGTTTATTTGAGCGGATTTCTATACTGTCTTCAAATAGTGATGGGATGGTTGATCCAAATACCAGCGCTCAATTTAGAATAGAATCCGATTGGACTTTGGTGCCCATATTCGAGCGTATTTTGACTTATTTTGGTGAAATAGCCTTTTTTACCAGCCTTCCATCTGATCCTGAGGTTACAGACAGACCTAGAGTAATCGGATTTGCCCATCGCATATCTCCTGGTGAGGGTGGGCGTTTGACAAACCTCTCGTTTTTCATCAATAACAGAGAATCAGGTATAGTTGGAGATGCAAATCTCAACGTCATTTTAACCGAATCCACTCCGGTGACCAGCGGCTTTCGTCCGGCAACTCATCTGGATACGCTTAGTGTATCTCTTCTTGAATTAAACAAAGGCGAAAACAGCATTCCTTTACCCGAAAATTGGGTCATTGAAGCCGGCTCAGAATACTTCATCATTTTAGAAGTAGATGACTTGTCGGGAGAAAGCGGAATAGAATTGCTGTTGGACAGAGGCTCGGATAATGATACTGATTCGAACTATTTTCCCGCTAGAACCTTGGTTAGGGGTGTAAATCCGCAAACAGGGGGAGAGTCATGGCTGGTATTTCAGGACAATAATAATCTCGCCTTATCGGTAACTATGTCGGGTATTTTTGATGGCGAGAGCGAACTGCCAACGGTTGAAATTACCTCTCCCGATATTTTTTCTGTTTCTGCGGGTGAACCTATCGTACTAACAGCAGAAGGCACGGGATTCCCGGCTCCCGTATATCAATGGTTTTTTGACGGCAAACCTATTTCAGGTGCTACTGCCCCAACTCTTATAATAGATAATGCCCGATCAACGGATAGTGGCTTTTACTCTGTTGCTGCCATTAATGTGGCTGGAAATGCACGTAGTGAGCAAGTAGAAGTGGTTGTTCGCACAGATGAATTCATTTTGAGCCAGAATTATCCCAACCCTTTCAATCCGGAAACTACCATCACATTTACTTTACCGGAACCCGCTCAGGTACGATTGGATATTTATAATGTAGAAGGCCGTAGAGTAAAAACTCTGATAAACGAATTCAGAGAAGCAGATTTTTACATGGAAACGTTTAACGCTGCAGACCTTGCCTCTGGAGTTTATGTTTATCATCTTCGCGCCGGAAAAAAAACGCTCACCCGAACAATGACCTTAATAAAGTAAATCATTGTGTAATCCATACAACCCTATGCTATATTCAGATAAATTGCCATTTTACAATTGATGATGAAGTAATGGGTTAGAAAAGATAATCTCTCAAAGTCCCCTGTACGCCGCGGCGTAGGGATTTAGGGGAGGTCAAATAAATAGAGAAGAACATTATAATTTAATCTGATACAAAATAAAGTAAAGACAATGATTAATCCTCAAGATTACCAATTAGCAGAAAAACTACTCAATCATAGCGTAAGCTTAAAAAAGAATGAAAATATCTGGATTCAACTTGTTGGATTAAATGGGATTGGACTGGTTAGAGCATTGGTAGAATTGGTTCGTGAACGTGGGGCTCATCCTTTTGTGCGCTTGGAAGACACTGAAATTCAGAAAACCCTCTTGCAAACCGGAGATGTTGATTTTTGGGAAAAACAAGCCAAGGAAGATCATCTGCCTCTGATGAAAAAAATGGATGCTTTTATAGGTATCAGAGCTTCTGAGAATATCTATGAAACTTCAAAAGTAAGCAAAGAAGCTAATAAAGCATTTGGAGAGGCTTTTTTGCATCCGGTACATTTTGAACAGAGGGTGAATCATACCAAATGGTGCATTTTACGCTATCCATCACCGGCTTTTGCAATGAATGCCAAAATGCCAACGCGAGAATTCGCTGAATTTTATTACAAGGCTTGTCTTTTAGATTATCAAAAGTTGAAAGATGCCATGAAACCCCTTGAAAAAAGGCTTCGTGCCGGTAAAGAAATTCGAATGGTTGGCGAGGGCACCGACATCAGTTTCGGAATTGAAGGGCAAAATTGGATTCCATGCTTTGGTGACCGAAATATTCCGGATGGTGAGATTTTCTCATCACCCATTCTGGATTCCATAAATGGACACATTACTTACGCACCTTCTGTCTATCAGGGACAGCCCTTTGAATTTGTGAAGTTAGTGGTAAGAGATGGCGTAGTAACTGATTTTGATTCCAGCAATAATGATGCTCTTGAGGCTATTTTAGATACTGATGAGGGCGCCCGTCGGTTTGGTGAATTCAGTTTTGGAACCAATCCCGTAATCGAAAAACCAATGTATGATATCCTCTTTGATGAGAAAATCTACGGTTCCAATCACCTTACTCTGGGCCAGGATTATGAGGATGCTCCCAATGGAAATAAATCCAACGTTCACTGGGATTTGGTATGTATCGGAGCCGACGTTTACCTTGACAACGAACTCATTCGTAAAGGCCGTCTGTTTGTTCCCGAAGATCTAAAAGTACTTAATCCAGATCGTCTGTTAGTTGATTGAGCAACAATTACTCTTTGAGGTCAGGCTGCATATCTACTGCGATAAAGCATTAATGCGAAAATCTTAAAGTCATGAATATCATGATGATAAATCCCTTTTTGCCGCGATGACGGCTAGGGGATAGGTCATAAACCCCAATTTTTTTTTATCTTTTTAAGAATTAACCCCCTAGCACCAGTCATATCCCGTGTGATAAATATCAAAGATTATCTCTCTTTAAGTTTTTTAGTGGCCATTTTTCTGCTTTTGCTAATCAAAAGTGGATTTGCTCAATCAGATTTGAGAGAAGAAATTCAACAAATTACTGCTGCAGAGGATGTTATGGGCTTAGTCGCTAAAGCTTGGTGTGGTGATCAGGTTGAGAATATTTATTTGGGCATGCGGGATGTTGACAGACAATTATCCATCAATGCTGATACCAAATTTCGGATAGCTTCCATAAGCAAATTAACAACAGCCATTGCTGCTTTATATTTAGTTCAGGAGGGAATGATTGATTTGGATAAAGATGTGTCTGAATATCTGGATTTCCAGTTGAGAAACCCTCGCTTTCCACAAGATGAAATAACGATGCGGATGCTGTTGAGCCATACTAGTAGTCTACAAGATGGTTCGGGATATAACAACTTTTTATCTGCCACCGCTTCTGAAAATCCCCCGCCAATTAGCTCTTATTTGCTAGCTGACGGCACATATTACAATATATCGCATTGGCGAACTGAGCACCCGGGTTCGTATTTTATGTATAGCAACGCAGGCTATGGACTCATCGCTACAGTCATTGAAGCAGTTACAGAAACCCGGTTTGACCAATTTATGTACGAGACTATTCTACCTGCTCTTGAGATTCCGGGAAGCTATAATGTTTCTGATTTGGATGATATTTCCAATCTGGCTGTTCTATATCGGAAAACGGGTGCTAATTGGGTGCCACAGTTCGATAATTTTCAGGGAGAATCACCTTCACCGAGACCATTACCTAATTACACTCCTGGACAAAATGGGATGATTTTTTCTCCCCAAGGCGGACTCAGAACAAATACAGAGGGGCTTCGAAAAATTGGTGAAGTACTATTAGGAACTAACGTGGCTTTTGAAAATGGATTTTTAAAACCTGAAACTCGTGAGTTTCTTAGCAAAGCAGAATGGATTTATGATGGTGAAAATGGCGATAATTACTTT
>SKIC01000063.1 GCA_007116685.1 Balneolales bacterium | reverse complement strand
AGAAGTAGATTTTCTTTGTCCGGCTTCACAAAGTGATGTTTCCGTTTATGGCGACTTATTATTTGTATCTGGTGAAGGACTTGGTGGCCGCTTAGATTGTGGAACCGAAGGTGTTCAGGAAGCGGTGAGTGATGAACGTCTGCGTGGAATTAGAATTTTTGATATTTCAAATGTTCGTGAGCCTGAGTATATCGCAAATGTTCAGACTTGCCGTGGCTCGCATACGCACTCTATCCACGAAGCGCATGAAGATCCTGATAATATCTACATCTACATTTCCGGTTCTGCGCCAGTTCGACCGGAAGATGAACTTCCGGGATGTATTGGAGCATTACCTGACGAAGATGAAGATTCTGCTCTTTTCAGAATTGAGATTATTCAAGTTCCATTAGCTAATCCACAGGATAGCCGAATCGTGAGTGCTCCTCGTATTTTTGAAGGATTGGATGAGCCACCTCCGGTTCATGGCTTAGCACCCGAAGAAATGGCTGCTGTTGAGCGTGCTCGTGAAGCAGGTGCATTTATTTATGAAGGTGGTGTAAATCCATGGGTTTTAAATAACCGCATGGTTGCTGGTCTACTTGATCGTGTTGTTTCTGAACGTGGAGGCGATGGTGATCCAACTGCTGCAGACAGCCTTTTTCTGAGAGAAAATCTGGATGAGTTCGTAGAAAGTATGCGTCGGGGACCAAACTTGCGTCGTGAATTTGGACCAAACCAATGCCATGATATCACCATTTTCCCTGAAGTGGGACTTGCCGGAGGCGCCTGTGAAGGATACGGATTGCTTCTTGATGTTCGTGATCCAATCAATCCGGTTAGATTAGATGCTGTTGCAGACTCCAACTTTGCTTACTGGCACTCAGCTACGTTTAATAACTCGGGTTCAACGGTCATTTTTACTGATGAATGGGGTGGTGGTACACAGCCAAAATGTCGCGCTACTGATCCTTATGAGTGGGGTGCTAATGCCATTTATTCTATCAATGAAGATGGCGAAATGATATTCGAAAGTTATTTCAAAATGCCTGCTGAGCAAACAAATATGGAAAACTGTGTAGCGCATAATGGTTCCATAATTCCTGTTCCGGGCAGAGATATCATGGTACAAGGTTGGTATCAGGGTGGAATAAATGTATTTGATTTTACAGACCCTTCAAACCCGATTGAAATTGCATTCCATGATCGCGGACCAATTAGCGAAGAGCGCTATGTAGCCGGTGGGGTTTGGTCTATCTACTGGTATAACGGATATTTGGTGAGTTCACTAATGGCTCGCGGACTTGATATTTTTGAATTGGTGCCAAGCGAGTATCTGACTGAGAATGAGATTGCTGCATCAAAAACTGTAGTTATGCATGAATTCAATCCACAAGCACAGCCTAAGTGGGAATGGCCTGCTACTTATGTTTTAGCGAAAGCGTATTTGGATCAAATCGAAAGAGACCGAGGAATGTCAAAAGCGGAAGTGGATGCCATTCGAGCTGAGCTTTCTGCTACAGAATCGTTATCCGGAGATGCTCAAGCACAGGCGCTTCAAAACTTATCTTCTCAATTAGTTCCGCATGAGGCTACTTCAACTCAATCTCATCGAATTCGTTTGTTGAGAAACACCTTGAATGACCTTGCAGGTGCTACTGATTTGGCTGGCTTATAAAGTAAATTTGCTAATGTTATTACCCCGGCATTTCTATGAAGTGTCGGGGTTTTTTATTGAGTTTATCTCTACACAAATACTGGGATGTGTACTTCGTTTTCGCATCTTATTAATATTAAATAATATATGTTGGAACGCAGGTTTGGTGAAACCCATTTATATATGTGTACAAATGAAAACTATAAACTAAATACACAGAACTATGAGTGATTTAAAAATTGATGGTCATTGGAATTCATTAAAAGGTAAACTGAAGCAAAAATACGGAGAACTTACAGAAGACGATCTCACTTACACAGAAGGTAAGCAAGACGAATTACTTGGTAGATTACAGACAAAGTTAGGCCAAACGAAAGAAGAAATAGCCGGCGAGATAAAAAAACTGCTGGATGAAGTTTCCTAGATGCTTCGCATATAAGTAAATGATTAAATTAAATTAGATGGTGTTTTATTATGAATAATTTTGCAGTAAAATTGCTTGTTATCTTAGCAACTATTTCAGTATCACTTTTTTTGATACAGTGTAGTAATGGAGAATCAGACAGTGATTTTGAACAGGAACGATCAGAGATGATTTCTCAATTAGAAGATCTCCGTGATGACATGGATGAGGAATTGGAAACCATGTCTCAACGAATAGAGAGAGCAGGAGATGAAGTAGATGAAGACTTAGAAGCTGCCTATGATGAATTACGTGGAGAGCGTTCAGCACTTGATAGAACCATTTCTAATGTTGAGAGATCTACAGAAGAAACATGGGGAATTATCAAGGACGAAACCAGTAATTGGTATGAAGACATTACTTCTCGTTTGGATATCTAAAAAAACAGAAATTAATAAAAGCGGTTTACTAACCGCTTTTATTAGTTAATTACTAATCGACCTTACGAGTAGCTTGCCAAAGTACCACTTCCCATGAATCGCTCTCAGGAACCAGCATTCCAGAATTATAAAATCGGGTTGTTTCAATTTCCCCATCTACCATATCCTCGGCAACGAGCGTAAATGTAAGCCTTGCCGTTTTCTGGTAAAAAGTTATTGATGTATCCTCTGCATAATAACGAACGGTAGGAGTTTCTGAATCTTCATCATCAGATGTATCAAATCCCTCCATTATAGTTTGCTTCCCAAACCTACTTCCGGCTGAGCTAGTGTAAATTAATTCATCAGACCAAAATTTATCGTGGACTTCAGCACTTGTAGCGGCATAATCCAGAAAATGATTTAGTTTTTCGGTGATATAAATTTCGGCTTCTTCAAAATCTATTGACTTTTCAGAGGTGCAAGAGATTATAATGAGAGAGAAAAAGAGTAATCCTGAGATAAATGCGGTTATAACAGATTTTTCCATGAGCGTTGATTTATTACTTGTGTACCGAATTTTAGTTCTTCCGTTTGATATAATGGGGATAAGAGTATAGCAATAGTAGATAAATACAATTTTTTAAAGTTAAAACCCTATCTAAGTAATTGAATTTTCTTTTACATTAGGAGTAATTATTGATATGCTCACTTCAACACTTTTTAAACAAAATCCATGAGTACAGTACTTCTATCTCTTTTTTTAATAATATTGGCAATCTCGTCTTGCACTCCTGAAACTAATCAAGAAAAGCCATTTTCAGGTGAAAACCCCTGGCCGGAAATTCGCAAAGAGAGAATTGCCACTTTATTACCCGAAGCTATGGATAGGGCGGGAGTGGAAGCTTGGACTATTATCTGCCGTTCTAATAACAATGATCCAATGGCGCGCCATATTGGTTGTGAAAATGCGGTTAGTCCGGCAATTTTTGTTTTTCACAAGAATACAGACGGTCTGTTCAGCATTGCTTTTTCACCGGCGGGAGAGGCTACTGCTCTCAGGGAAGTAGCCATACATGATAGTGTTGCCGTTGTGGATTATGGAGTTGGCGCGTATGCACAAGCCGCAGAGTGGTTAAATGCAAACGTAAGTGGCACATTAGCTTTGAATTTTAGTGAAAATATCACGGTGGCAGATGGATTGAGTCATACACAGTTTGAGCAATTTACTAGTCATCTTTCCTCTGATTTACGAAGAAATATAGTGTCATCAGAAGAAGTAGTTTATGAATGGTTATCTGTTAAAACACCAGCTGAGGTTGAGATTATGCGAGAAGCTGCAGCTTTAACAGCCAAATGGGAAGAGGAGGCATATTCCCGAATTATTCCCAATCAAACTACCGACCGTGATGTTGCGCAGTGGTTACAACAAAAGATTGCTGACGCCGGACTTGGACATGCCTGGGCTGCTGAGCAAAACCCACTAGTAAACTCCGGACCTGACCGCGGACATGCCCACGCTACGGATAGAGTTATTCGTCCCGGAGATGTTATTCAAACTGATTTTGGAATCCGTGTTTATGATATGTGGGTGACCGATATTCAGCGTTTTGCTTATGTGTTGCATGAGTGTGAAACTGCACCACCGACAGATATTCAGCATTATTGGGAAGTAGCAAGGGAAGGAAACCGCAGAGCTTTTAATGCTATGCGTCCCGGAGCTACCGGGTATGACGTTGACCGCGCTCAGCGTGACTGGATGAAAGAGCAAAATTCATTGCCTGTTATGTGGAGTACCGGGCATCCTGTAGGCTACGAAGCTCATGATGTTGGTCCGTCACTTGGCGGTGCTCAAGAAAGCCGGGAAGTTCGTTCCAGTGATTTACGAGAATTACGACCGGGGCAAGTTTTTGCCTTTGATGGATTCTACCGCTGGGAAATTGAGGGTGGCTACAAAACCATATCCGTAGAAGAAATGGCGGTTATTACTGAGGATGGTGCTGAGTTTTTAATACCTCCACAAGACGAATTAATTTTAATCCGAATCCGCTGATTTTAAATAACTCTTTAAGCTCTGGGCAAAGAAATTTTGAATGTTGCTCCTGCATCTTCTGAGCTTTCTACGGTAACGGTT
>SKIC01000065.1 GCA_007116685.1 Balneolales bacterium | reverse complement strand
TACTCTGGGCTTGGATTACGAAGATTTTCTGAGAGGTAATTCATTCTTACTTACCTGAAATGCTTGAAAAATTAGACTCTATAGAATGAAAAAAATCACTTCCCTATTCAATATAACTTACCCCATCATCCAGGCCGGAATGGTTTGGTGCTCGGGATGGAAACTGGCTTCGGCCGTTTCAAATAAGGGCGGTCTCGGACTTATTGGAGCCGGTTCCATGTATCCTGAAGTGCTTCGGGAACACATCCAAAAATGCAAAAAAGCCACCCATAAGCCCTTTGGCGTAAATGTGCCTCTGCTATATCCGGATATTGATAAAATCATGAATATCATCCATGAGGAAGGGGTGAAAATCGTATTTACGTCAGCCGGAAATCCTGCCACATGGACGTCTTGGCTCAAAGAACGTGATATTACGGTAGTACATGTTGTTCCCAATGTTAAGCTGGCAAAAAAATGCGAAGAACGCGGCGTTGATGCCATAGTATGCGAAGGATTTGAAGCAGGCGGCCACAACGGTAAGGATGAAATAACTTCAATGGTACTGATTCCGCAGGTGGCTGATGCTGTAAAAATTCCGGTAATAGCCGCCGGTGGTATTGGCGATGGACGGGCAATTGCGGCGGCGCTTGCACTTGGCGCCGATGGTGTGCAAATAGGAAGTCGGTTTGCAGCCACTTTAGAAAGTTCTGCTCATCAAAACTTTAAAGAAGCTGTAGTAAAGGCTGACGACAGCGCCACCATTTTAACCATGAAAAATTTGGTTCCTGTACGTTTGCTTAAAAATGAATTTTATGAGCAGGTTAAAGAAGCCGAATCACGTTGTGCCAGCAGAGAAGAACTAGCGGAAATTTTAGGTAAGAGACGTGCCAAAAAGGGTATTTTTGAAGGAGACTTGATTGATGGAGAGTTGGAGATTGGGCAAGTTTCCGGGTTGATTACGGATATTCCTTCAGCATCAGAAGTTTTTGATAGAATGCTTGAAGAATATAGGGAAGCAGTGAAGCAGCTTGGTTTTAATGCCTTTTAGGTTATTGCACGGAGACTTTGCGCCTCGAAAAATTTAAATCAACCTTCAAAAAGTTAAAATATGCCCTATATTTCTTCCTAGGATATTTACCTTTCTGTGTATAGATAACTTAAATCCCCATCCCGGCAACGTGTCTCAGGCAATTCGATCTGAACCCTTGATTTCTGCTAAGTATTTGTGGTTTTCCCTGATACTCAGCGCCGGTACGCTCGGGGTTTTAATTTATATTTCTTACGACCCCGATAGTTTCAGATATCTGCAATGGAAACGGATGCATGGATTTACCATCGCCGCTTTAGTAATGGTTCTGAGATTATGGTTTAATGCAGCAAGAATACGTCTGCTATCAAATAATCGTCTATCTTGGGCTGCTGCTTGGCGTGTTTCTGTGACCTGGGATTTTGCCTCATCAGTTACACCTTCAACCATTGGCGGCGGACCGGTTGCATCCATCGCGATGACGCGTGAAAATCTAAATTTTGGGGAAGCATCAGCGATTGTTCTGTACTGTATAATGTTGGAGCAAATTTTTTTACTGATAGTCATTCCTTTCATCATGATCGTAGCTATTTTTGTCTCTGTAGTACCGGATACAGCCGGTTTATTAGGTGAGGGTGTGATGTTGGCTATCTATATCGCCTTGCTTTTATATGCTTTTATACTCTCCTACAGTGTACTAATCCGCCCAAGTTTTTTGAAGAATGCCGTCAGTTTCATATTTAGTCTTCCTTTTCTGAGGAAATATAAATCTTCTATGGAAGCAGAGGCTGAGAATCTCGAAACCTACGCCATCAAACTGCGGGAAAAACCTAGAAAATTTATCGTAAAAGCTTTTTTATGGTCAACTTTATACTGGTTGACTAAGATCTCAATCATTGCAATTGTGGTATTGAGCATGCTTCCTGCTGACCCATTTATTACTTTTATCAGAAGTGCGGCTATGACGCTTGCCGGAATGTTTATCCCAACTCCTGGAGGAAGTGGTGGGCAAGAAGGCCTGTTTTATCTTTTTATGGATCCCTTAATGGGAAGACCGGGTTTTACAGCTTTGGCCGTATTTATGTGGCGTTTAATCAGCTTCTATATCGTAATCGCAGTAGGGATGATGGTAATGAGTTGGTATATGCGCAGTGGGTTGTCAAAAAAATACGAACAGAGTCAGTAAACTGTATTTTGGAATTAGGATAGCGTAAAGCACAGCTTGCCAAGGTGAAGGAAGTTTTTTGTTCTTGAAAACCTTATCTACTTCGTTTGATTCCAAATTTCTGTATTTCCAAAGCAGGAAGCGCTGGTACAGATTATCCGGAAAAACCAAGAGTGCAAAAAGACCCAACACAAAAATTTGTAGACTCAGAAAGTCATACAGTGAACCTACAATTCGACCCATCACAAAAAACTCAGAAATATTTATGATAAATAGAGAGAGAATGGCGATTCCAAAAATGTATTTCAGAATGATGTTCGGAGTTCTGTTTACGGCGTAAAATAAGCGGTCGCGAATGATATTATGTCGGATTTCAAGCTCATATTTATCTCTCAAATTATAAGAACCCAAAGAGGTAGCTGTACTTTCTTTTTGGTTCATGAGATTCTCAAGATTTCCAAAAATCAGATAATTAAGAAAAGAGTTGTACAGGCCAACTCTGGTTTTTCCATACCATGCTTTACGCTTTTGGAACCAAAAGGCTTCCTGCTTTTCTATTTCTTTTTCCTGATCCTCTCCATAAGAGTCTTTTCTTCTCTGCAGATAGGCTTGCTGCATTCTATTATTTATGACCGTCAATTTTCTGTCCAGCCAAGTTTGCTCAAATGTCATTCTGGAGTCTCTTGCAGGACGCCTTTTAGTTTTAGTATTTGAATATGTGTTACGTTTTGTCTCTGAATCTGCATACTTAGCATTATCACGTCGTGAACGCTTATTACCACTAGTCTTGGTAGCGCTCTTTGGACTATGCGCCTTATTAATATTTCTGCTTTTTACTTTCTTTAGCCTGTGATAAGCAGCGTTTATTTGAGCAAGTTTCTTTTCTGCCTGTTCTTTTTGTATGGCATCTGTAAACCGGTCGGGATGCCATTTTCGCACTAAATCCCTGTGGCGTTTTTTCAGAATATCAGCGTCAGAACCAACAGGAACTCCCAATATTTGATATAATTCTGAAATGGATTTAGGCATATTCTTTTTCTCTTACTCTCTCATCAACAATTCAGAATACAAAATCTCTCCCATCATCAAAAATCAGCAAAATAAAAGCCCATGGATAAATCTATCCATGGGCTTTGTAAGCTGAGCTAAGAGTTTTACTTACTCAAAACTAAATGACTCGTAGCGTGTGCTGCCAACAACTTCGCCACCTGAGCGAATGGTCACAGACCGGGCAACTTGTACGCCATCAACGCGCTCCCATTGCTCATAAATGTTGGTCAATTCCATTTGCTGACCTGTCATCATATTCATTTGCTCGTAAGAAATACTGTAAGGCAGGTTAGTAGAGGCGTCCACTTTCAAAGTTACACCTTGATCCTGCCCAATCAGTAATACAATTACGTCATCATTACTTACGTCTGATTTTAGAACAGGAACAGAAGAAGCGTGGGAAGCCAAATAGATGTAATCTCTCTGAATTTGCTCACGCATCATTGAAATCAATGGTGGAGGGAGAGGTTGCTCCTGACCCATCATGGATAAACTTCCGCTACCATCAGCATAGTTAAGCGTAAGTGTGCCTTGTGGCAATTCCTGAGTTACTCTAATGGCATCAGGGAAACGAAATGTCGCTGATTCTTTGATTTCCATTGGTCCTTGAGAGCCAACTCCTTCATAAGAATAACCGTTAACCGTAGTACTGCCTAAAATGGCATCACTCATTTTCTTCAGCCACTCGCGTCCCGCTATGGGGTCTCCCAAATCAGCACCGGGAGGAGAACGGCGAATGGCAATATCAACATCCTGGATGTCACCAAATTGCTCGAGTTGATCACCAATTTCGCCACCGTTTCCTACTACGAGGATTTTCATTTCGTTAGGGCGCATGTACTGCTGGGCCACACGTTGGATATCTGCAGGAGTAAGCTCACGCAATTCTTCGATGTATTGCTCAAAAGCATCTTCCGGTAATCCTTGGTAGTCATTGCTCATACGCTGACGAAGCACTCTTGCACGGCTGTCGAATCGGAAAACGAGAGAGTTTAAGATGGCATTACGAGTGTCGTCTAATTCTTCCTGGCTCACTGGTTCCTCTTGCAGATTAATCATTTCACGGCGAACCGCTTCAATGGCTTCTGCGGTAGAACTACTTTGCGTGAAAACCCCGGCAAAGAATTGTCCGGGAGCAAATGCTCCGCTACCGTAACTACCAAACACAGAATAAGCCAGACCTTGATCTGATCTAACATTTTGGAATAAACGCCCGGAAAATCCACCACTCAAAACTTCATTCATAGCCTGAAGTGCAGCGTAGTCAGGGTTATCACGCATCCCGCCGATATGGCCCATTACAATCACGGATTGATTAACATCACGTTTGTCTACAAAATGAATGGAAGATTCAAACTCGTAATCCACT
>SKIC01000308.1 GCA_007116685.1 Balneolales bacterium | reverse complement strand
CATTTTGGCAACTACGCTGCCATTTGCTTGCTTGGCCAACCGGCCGGTTTCTATACTAATTGATTTACCGGGTGCAAATTCAATTGTTCTAAAATCAGCTTTCATTTATTTCTTTCGTCTTTTTTTGTATGTGTTCTATCTTTCTTTTATTTACCGCTTGTTGGTTACATAAGGATTATCTAACCGAGTAAAATTCTTTTACAGAGGGGCAAAAAAAAAAGGGCACGAAACCTGCGCTCCGTGCCCTTAGGGAGTTATTTTCTGATACCGAGTTCCTTAATCAGTTTACGATATCCTTCAATATCTTTATCCATCAAGTAGTTCAGAAGTCTTCTTCTTTTACCTACAAGACGCAACAAACCCAAACGTGTTGAGTGGTCTTTTTTGTGAGACTTAAGGTGGTCTGTAAGTCTATTGATACGCTCAGTAAATAATGCTATTTGAGCCTCAGGAGAACCAGTGTCTTCTCCGCTTTTTCCGAATTTAGAGAAAATTTCTTTTTTCTCTTCAGATGTGATATTCATAATACTTTGTATTACCGCTTCAGATTCTAGGATACTGAAGTAGATTATAATTTCAGTGAAGCCTTTAAGATACTGATTATTCCTGAATCAGACAATTTTGCTTATCTACTGCGAGTTGACATTTTAACTCATCCAAAGAATTGAATTTTTTCTCTTCCCTGATCCATTTTATAAACTCAACAGTAATGGAATAACCATACAGATTAGCATCAAAATCAAATATATTTACTTCAATCCTTCTCTCCTTCTCGCCAGAAACCGTAGGCCGAACACCGATATTCATCATTCCACGATACTTTTTGTCGTTTATACAAACATTCACAGCATAGACTCCATTGGCAGGAATAATCTTTTTAGGATGCTCCGGATGAATGTTTGCAGTAGGATATCCAATAGTACGCCCTCGTTTATCGCCATGTGTGACCATCCCGGTTAATCGGTATGGTCTTCCTAAAAACTCACGGGCTATATCCACATTGCCGTCTTTTTCTAGTGCATTTCTAACAGATGTACTACTAACGGTGACCTCAGCAATTTCATGGGCTTCAACAACATCTACTTCAAAACCCAACTCAACACCTGATTTTTTGACGGTTTCTATAGTGCCTTCTCTGTTTCTACCAAATTGATGGTCATATCCAATAATGAATTCCTTAACACCAATTTTCTTGTGGATGACATCATTAATAAACTCTTGAGAAGTCAGTAATGAAAATTCTCTGTCGAATGGAATTACCAAAAGTATATCCACTCCTAATTCACTCAGCAACTGACGACGTTCTTCTAAAGTAGTAAGCAATCGAATCTTATAGGAGCTTCCTTGAATAACTTCTCTGGGATGCGGATCAAAACTAACGATTATACATCTACAATTACTCTTTTTAGCAGCAACTACAACTCTTGATATAAGACTTTTATGCCCTTCGTGTACACCATCAAAAGTCCCTACAGTGAGTACTGTATTTTCATCGTGGGTGATGTCATCTAGATAGATTAATTCTGTCATACCGTTTCAGTAAATGTTGCTTCTAATGTATCAGGAGAAAATGCTTTATCGACTAAAAAGCTTCCTGTTGCCGAACGTCTCAAAGCAGAAAGATGTGCTCTGGAACTCAGAATAAGGCCAAGATCATGAGCTATGCTTCTGATATATGTACCCTTACCGCACCTAATTTTGGCTTCAATAACGGGTAATTCTATCTTATTAACCAAAAAATCATGAATCTGAACCTCTCTGATTTTCTCAACAACTTCCTCTCCAGCACGAGCATAGCTATAAAGGGGCTTCCCCTTATGCTTCAATGCTGAATATGATGGCGCTTTTTGCATAATGCTACCCTGAAAATGGGATTCAATAGCAGCTATCAATTTGTCTTCTGAAATATGCTCCCAAGAAGCGAATTCATCGGGTTCAGCCTCAGCATCGTAGGTAGGTGTGGAGGCTCCAAAAGTTATTTCTGCCAAATAGGTTTTATCTAATTCCTGAATTTGAGAAATGCTCTTTGTGGCTTTGCCAACGCACAGAATAACCAAACCTGTGGCCATGGGATCGAGAGTACCGGCATGACCAATTTTTTTTACGTTTAAAACTCTGCGTAATAAACGAACAAGTTTAAAACTGCTCCAGCCCGTGGGTTTATCCATTAAAAAGATTGCCCCTGATTTCCAATCGTATTCTTTATCAATACTGGAATCGATATTGAATACGGGTAATTCTTCTAATGGAATGGGCACCGCCATAACTTAGGATTTATCGCGGGATGCTTCTTCTTGCTTTATCTTCTGGAATAGCGACTCAATTTTGTTCACATATTCCGAAGTATCATCTCTGTAAAAATGTAACTCCGGAACACGACGAACTTGATTTTTAATCAATGCAGCAAGTTTGAGACGAATTTCCGCATTCTTACTTTGCAAAAACTCAAAAGCTTCTTCATCGTCGCCTCCATTAGTAAAGATACTAACATAAACTTTGGCAACAGAAAGATCCGGACTTACATGTACAGCCGTCACAGTAATCATGTTGTCCGACTGATATTCTCTCAGCAGATGTCCAAGATCTTCTTTTAGAACGGATGCCAGTTTTTCAGTTCGGATACTCATAAACGATTATTGGTTTAACTAAGAGTACGCTTGGTCTCTGTTATTTCGTATGCCTCGATGATATCTCCTACTTTAATATCATTAAAGTTCTTGATGTTCATACCGCATTCGTAACCAGAAGCTACTTCTTTTACATCATCCTTGAAACGCTTCAATGTGGCGAGTTCACCATCATAAATAACGATTCCATCTCTGATGACTCGAACTTTCGCATTTCTGTTAACCTTGCCCTCTGTAACCATACAACCTGCAATAGTACCAACATTAGGCACTTTGAAAGTTTCTCTGATTTCAACGGTGGCAGTAATTTTCTCACCAAGTTCAGGACTTAACATACCTTCCAGAGCATCGTGAACAGCATCAACAGCGTCGTAAATTACGCTAAATAAACGGATATCGATTTCTTCTTTCTCAGCCAATCCACGTGCTTTAGCAGTAGGACGAACCTGGAAGCCAATAATAATCGCATCAGAAGCCGAAGCGAGCAACACATCCGATTCAGTAATAGCACCAACACCGGTGTGGATTACATTAACACGTACTTCTTCATTACTTAATTTCTGTAGAGAGCCGGAAAGTGCTTCAATAGAACCATCCACATCACCTTTGATGATGAGATTCAATTCTACCAGTTCACCAAGAGCCATTCTGCGAGAGATATCATCAAGAGTTAAATGCTTAACCTTACGCAATTCTTGCTCTCTTTTAATCATCTGACGTTGTAAAGCAACTTCTTTTGCGGTCTTTTCATCAGGATAAACGGCAATTTTATCACCGGCCTGTGGTAATCCGTCAAATCCGGTTAACTGTGCAGGCATGGAAGGTCCCACAAGTTCGAGACGCTCTCCAAATTCATTTTCTAAAGCTCTAACGCGTCCATAATGTGGTCCGGCTACAAACGGATCGCCAACGCGAAGAGTGCCTTTTTGAATAAGAATGTTAGCAACAACACCTTTTCCTTTGTCAACTCTACTTTCTAGAACAATACCGCTTGCTCTTCTTTTTGGATTGGCAGTTAATTCTTTTAATTCAGCTTCAATGAGCACTTTTTCAAGCAGTTCATCTACACCTAAACCGGTATGAGCAGAAACTTCTGCAAGCTGGGTCGTTCCACCCCACTCTTCAACAATTACATTGTATTCAGTAAGCTGTTGGCGAATTCTATCGGCGTTGGCGCCTTCTTTATCCATTTTGTTAACAGCTACTACGATTGGTACTCCGGCTGCCTGGGCATGGTTAATGGCTTCAATCGTTTGAGGCATCACAGAATCATCAGCGGCTACAACCAAAATAACGATATCGGTAACCTGAGCACCACGAGCACGCATAGCGGTAAAGGCTTCGTGACCAGGAGTATCGAGAAATGTGATATTTCTACCATCATCTGTTTGAACGGCGTGAGCACCGATGTGCTGTGTAATACCACCTGCTTCACCGGCAGTTACTTTCGTTTTACGGATATAATCAAGCAGGGAAGTTTTACCGTGATCTACGTGCCCCATTACGGTTACAACAGGAGCTCTAGGCTCAAGATCTTCGGGCGCATCTTCAATTTCTTCCTCTTCTTCTATGACTTCTTCTGCATCTACAAATTTGATATCACGACCAAATTCATCTGCAATAAGCTCTATAGTACTTGCTTCCAATCTTTGATTGATAGAAACAACCATACCCAAATTCATGCATAAAGTGATAATTTGAGTTGGAGATGTATCGAGCATATCAGCAAGATCACTAACAGTCAAAAACTCTGTTACTTCTAATACTTCTAGCTGTTTTTGAAATTCTTCTTGCTGCTTTTCTCTCTCAGCAGCCATTTCTTCACGCTTCTGACGGCGACGCTTCTGACGTTTTTTACCAGTTCCACCCTGCATAGCCTGCATGGTTTCTTTTAGCTTACTTTCAACATCGCTTTCTTCAATAGACGGCTTTGCAGTTCCACCACCTTTGATTCTTTTTTTCTTTTTACGACGCT
>SKIC01000182.1 GCA_007116685.1 Balneolales bacterium | reverse complement strand
TTTTCTGTGGCTTAAGCCTACCATCGAAAGCAATTCAAGTACACGTTGTTTGATAAAACTTCGCCTATTTCCAGTAACCTGAAGGGCAAAGGCGACATTATCATACACATTTCGATCCGGTAAAAGCTGAAAATCCTGAAAAACAATACCAAGGCTTCTTCTCAGAAAGGGGACTTTTTTCTCTTTCATTTCTGTGATGTTGTAATCTGCCACTCGCACGGTACCAAAATCCGGTAGTATGTCTCGGTACAAGAGCTTTAAAAACGAACTTTTCCCTGAGCCTGTATGACCAATTAAATAGGTGAACTCGCCATTTTGCAGGGTGAAATTCAGGTTATCTAATATAGTACGACCGTCAAAGCGAACGGTAACATTCTCGAGTTCTATGACTGGGTTTGTGGACATTGTACAACCATGGTTATTCGATCAGAATTTTCATCGGCTTCTCCGATATCAAAATCAGGATATCTGGCTAAGATAGTCAAATTTGCTTTTTTTACAGCACTTTCCATTTCATTTAATGTCCACGCTCGCTGCAAGTGGTCTTCTTTGATTACATCCGAAAAACCATGCTCATCTTTTAGTCGGATACGAAATGAATTGGTATGAATCCTGGAAACTGAATCGTAATGGCTTAATCGTTGATAATCCCCTGAATCAGTACTGCGTGACTCATTTAGTAAGCCTTCAATTTCAGGAGAGTAATTCGGAGTCGTAAAATCGAATATGAGAAAAGAATTTGGGTGCATAATTTTCTGAACTTCAGAGAACAGGCAAATAAGCTTTGATTCCGATCGCAGATAATTAACACTATCGAAAGCGATGAGAATAATGTCGAACTGTTCCTCAAGTTGGATATCCAAAAAATCAACGACCATACAACGGATATCGGAATTCTGAGCAGCTACTTTTTCTTTGGCAACGGTAATCATCTCTGCGGATTTATCGCTAGCCGTAATTTGATAGCAATCCAATTCATCCAAGGAAAGAGCGATGGTTGCTGTACCGGTAGCCAATTCCATCAAAGTTAGTGCATCAGGCGCATGGATTTGTATAACTTCATCCAAATAATCAGCCCACGCTTCATAATCCACATCTCGCATGATTTCATCATAAAAGCGAGCAAGGGCACCGTATTTCGTATTAGTTTCCATTGGCGCGCTTTAATGATAAATCGTAGGCCATGTCTAAAGCTTGGGAAAAAGAGCGATGGTCGGCCTGATTATTTCCCGCAATTCCGAAGGCGGTACCGTGATCCGGTGATGTTCGAATGATTGGTAAACCTCCGGTAAAATTCACTCCTGCACCAAATGAAAGTGTCTTAAATGGAATCAAACCCTGATCATGATACATAGAGACAACGGCATCGCACTTTTCGTACATTTTGTTGGCGAAAAAGGCATCAGCAGGGTAGGGACCGGATGCATTTATCTGATTATCTTGAGCAGCTCGAAGTGCAGGAATAATCTTTTCGATTTCTTCTGTACCGAGAACACCACCGTCTCCTGCATGGGGATTTAACCCCAGCACAGCTATTTTTGGACTATCAATTTGGAAATCGTTTTGTAAACAGACTTTTAAGAGAGCTAACTGCTTCAATAAGTTTTCGCTGTTAATTTTTGACGCCACATCTTTCAAAGGAATATGAATAGTGAAAGGTACAACCCGCAAATTCATATCCGGATTTACAAGCATCATCAAAACTTCGGGATTACCACAAATTTCAGCTAAAAATTCAGTATGTCCCGGCACATAATAACCGGCTTTTTGAATGGCTTCCTTGGATATGGGCGCTGTTATCAGAGCATTTGCCGTTCCGGTTAAACAAGCTCGCGCTCCGTAAGAGACAGCCTGCATGCTCAATTTTCCGGATTGCAGAGAGTAAGATCCGGGATTTATTTTAGGAATATCGGTTCCTAATGAGATTTGATAAACGCCTGCTTTCTCAGGAACGTCATCCATACTGTGTATTTCCTCTATGGATACTTTTTTACCAATTACTTTTTGATAGTAACTGATAATGGAATTGTGTCCAAGTAACACAACACGAGCACGTTTTTTAATATCTGAATGAATAAGGCTTTTTAGCGCAACTTCTGGTCCAATACCATTAAAATCTCCGATTGAGATCGCGAGTATGGGAATCATAATTTATCTTCGTTCTATAAGTTCGTAGTCTCCAAAGCCGGTAGTGGCTCTAAAAACAAATTGTCGATTGCCGTAATGCCATACCTCAACAGCAGGTTGATTAGCAGGGAATCTGCGGTCAATTCTATTTGGTTCTCCGTTTCTAATAAAAATACGTCCCTGATCCGTTTCATAGCCGGGAGTAGTAGGTGTAGTAAATCTTTCAAAGGCAATATCCACTCTTCTGAAAAACTCTACCATCAATTCGTTGTACTCGGTTTCAGGGGTGGGATTTCTCGCATCCCAAAATTCACGAAACTTTTGTTCTTTTTCAGTAGAACTACCTCTTCGCATAGCAGCATGTTCTTCTTCGGAGATAATAAATCGCATCATAGAAATAGCGACATCAATATTCAGCAGAGAGATAGGCATATCAAACCAACGGTTCTCAAAAAACTTTTGCCCAATTTGCTTACTTCCCGATTCATTTTTAGAAAGAACCTGAAGAGCATATCTGGAATTTGGGAAAGAACTGTTCGGTATGTTAGAAAAGAGTAAATGATGCTTGGCCGCTGTAGAATCAAGATTTATTCGCACATTCGCAGTTAAGGCATCGTTTTCTGGTCTGAGTGAAGAAGCCTTCAACACCTCATCAGGACTGAAGGTACTTTCAAAAACGGTTTGCCTCATAGTTGTATCTCTGCTCGAGATATTGACCTTGTTAATTCTGATTAAAATACTGTCCTCGGCAGCGGTTTCCGGTAAGCGAATCAAGGCAGAAAAATCTTGACCATAATGGACAATTGATCCCAGGTTTATCAAACTTCGATCAGTAGAAGGTGAGTCTGTCTCTTCGCTACTATTCAGAAAATAGATTTGGGCTCTTTCGCTCTTTGTGAAGTCCGGTACGTTGACAATTCGGGTTACATTACCGCGTGATCTTCCATCTGCTCTGAGGGTTATAATCAAACGATAATAGCCGGGCTCCAAATCTTTATGCAGGATTCCTTCAAGAAATCGCGTTCTGGATTGCGTTTCTTCATAGGTTTTGGCAAAAACCTGATTCCGCCATGTTCTATTACCGACTCTTAGACCAGTATCTTCGGGTTCATCATTCGAACGCCATCTGCTGCGTCTTTCCGTTGGTTGTGGGGGACCATCCAGTTTGAAATAATCAACGGTTATTTCAACATCAGTAACGAACTGTTTGTCGTTATCAAAATTATCTGTGGGGCGGACTCTTCTGAATCTTAAAAAATTATATTCAACTGTAAATCCGGTTTGAATAGCTGCTTTAGGATTATCTTCATCAGGGGGAAAGACATTATTGTCGAAAAAGACGTTGGGCTGACGATCTCGCATCAATAATGATTCATAGGTTACAACTCTGCGTTGTGCTTCAGCGAAATCACTAATAAATAGCAGTAGAATTAATACAGGCAGTCTGAATAAATAAGAGGTTTTTTGCGACATATTGCGAATAATCCTGTATAGTGATGGTCTAATTTGACTACTTTAACGCTTCTGGTGTAACTCTCGTGCCCGTTTGATTACAGCCAGAAAATTTGAGAGCGACTGAATTGGTGGAATTTACTATTTTGCACGCCGTAAATCGAAATGATTCTCGGAATAATTGAGGTTACTCTGAAATTCGTCATTGTTACTGGATAGAAACACACTATAATAATTTCAAAAATACGATGAGTACTGAAAAGGCATTAAAAAACGCAGCATTTCATAACGAGATTATTAGCAATCTCAAATCTCAGGAAGATACTATTATGCTGGGTGGTGGACCCAAGCGCATAGAAAAAGAACATAGCAGGGGAAAGCTTACCGCAAGAGAGCGAGTAAAAAAATTGATTGATGACGGGAAGCCCTTCCATGAAATCGGATTGTGGGCCGGATTTGGAATGTATGAAGATGTTGGCGGTTGCCCGGGTGCAGGTGTGGTAGCCGGAACAGGCGAGGTAAATGGCAGACTTTGTATGATAGTAGCCAATGATGCCACGGTAAAAGCCGGAGCCTGGTTTCCAATCACAGCAAAAAAGAATTTGAGAGCTCAGGAAATAGCCATGGAGAACCATCTACCGTTGATTTATCTGGTTGATTCTGCCGGTGTCTATTTACCAATGCAGGATGAGATTTTCCCCGACAAAGAACATTTTGGGCGAATCTTCAGAAATAACGCCAAAATTTCTGCAATGGGAATTCCGCAAATTGCGGCTATAATGGGTTCTTGTGTAGCCGGTGGTGCGTATTTACCGATTATGAGTGATGAAGCCATGATTGTTGATGGAACAGGCTCCGTTTTCCTCGCCGGTTCTTATTTGGTTAAGGCGGCCATCGGTGAAGACGTGGATAACGAAACGCTGGGTGGTGCAACAACGCACACTGAAATCAGTGGTGTAACGGATTATAAGATGCCGGATGATGATACTTGTCTTGCTACCATTCGGGATATTATTGGGAAATTAGGCCCTCAAAAAACGGCTGATTTCAACAGAATAGAACCGAAAACACCGTCAAAAAAGCCGGAAGATATTGTTGGAATCATTCCGGATAACGGCAGTAAACCTTATGATATGTACGAAGTATTGGAACATATCGTAGACGAAGATTCCTTTACGGAATTCAAAAAAGGTTATGGACAGACTATCATAACAGGATATGCCCGAATCGATGGTTGGAGCGTTGGAATTGTTGCAAATCAGAGATTGGTAGTTCGCTCCAAAACCGGTGAAATGCAAATTGGTGGTGTTATTTATTCTGATAGTGCCGACAAAGCTGCGCGATTTATCATGAATTGTAATCAGAAAAAAATCCCGCTATTGTTTTTGCAGGATGTTACCGGGTTTATGGTTGGAAAACGCAGCGAGCATGGTGGTATCATAAAAGACGGCGCGAAAATGGTGAATGCGGTATCTAATTCTGTGGTTCCAAAAATCACCATAATCGTAGGGAATAGTTACGGTGCCGGGAATTATGCGATGTGTGGTAAAGCTTATGACCCTCGCTTTATTTACGCATGGCCATCCGCAAAAATCGCTGTAATGGGTGGGGCACAGGCTTCCAAAACCTTATTGCAGATTCAGGTTTCAGCCTTGGAGAAAAAAGGGAAACAACTAACAGATGATGAGAAAGCAGCTTTCCTTAAAAAAATATCTGACCGATACGAAGAGCAAATGGATGTTCGATATGCCGCGGCTAGATTATGGGTAGATGGAATCATCAGACCCGAGGAAACCCGAGCAAAAGTTTCAAATGCCATAGCTGCTGCAAATCACAATCCTGAAATTCCCGAATTAAAAGTTGGAGTGATTCAAACCTAATGGCTAAAGAAAATACACTAGTTGTTGAAATGTTCTCTGATGTGGTATGCCCGTGGTGCTACATCGGCGAAACCAGATTATTACAAGCCGTTGATGCACTTATCAAAGAAAACCCAGACTTCCCCAATGTAAAATTGATTTGGAGACCATTTCAGCTTCAGCCTGATATGCCCGAAGAAGGATTACCATGGAACCAGTTTCTTATTGAAAAATTTGGTGGGGAAGAGCGTGCCAAAGCTATGTTTCAGCATGTGGCAAACCAAGGTTTACAGGATGGAATAATTTTTAATTTTAATGAAATCCCCAAGGTTTTAAACACAGCGAAACTTCACCGGTTTATCTTAAAAGCTGAAGAGTTTGGCAAGCAAAAAGAGTTGGCAGAAGCATTTATGCAGGCCTATTTTTGCGAAGCTAAAGACCTGACATTGGAAAATGAAGTTAAAAGCATTTTGTCTGAATTGAATTTCCCGGCCACGTTTTATGATGAAGCCATCAAAAATCCCAATTTGAAAAAAGAAGTTGAGGAATCTCAAAATTTTGCAGCCTCTGCTGAAATCAGGGGAGTGCCTTTCTTTATTGTTGGTGATAAGTTTGCACTCAATGGTGCCCAACCACTGGAAATATTTCGCAATGCTTTATTAAAAGCGATTTAGCCATATTAGATTCTAATAAGCTCAATAAGGTTTAGGGCTAATCGGCTAAAAATCAGTGTTTTGAGTGTTTTGATAATGAGTGAATTTTTCTACATTGGCTCATTACAAAAACTAAAACATGGTGTATGCGTTTCGTTTTTTTATTGCTGTTTTTAATAATGGCGAATAATTCTTTTGGTCAGCAATTTTTCAGCGACTTAAAGAATCCACACAGGGTGATGGGTAGCCAGTTTTTGACTGGTTCCACTTCGGTTAATGCAATAAGTTATATTGATTTTCTTCTGGATGAAGAAAATGAAGGACTTTATTTCGATGCTATTTGGGTTCCTGCTACATTGGTAATTCGTCCGGTAGACAAATATGGAATTCCAGCTATAGGTCCTTCGTCATCAGGATTACAAGACGGTGTCATTAATAATTACAGAATTGGATTGAGTGCACATGTAGGCTCGTTCAGTTTCTTTTCTTCTCTCGATGCTTATGCTGCAACTCATATTAAAACAGATCATTATTTCGTGCCCTTTGCCGGTGTAGGTACATTCACAACAGGCGGAAGAAAAACAGGTTTTGTATCAAGAGCAGCGCAGTTTGTTCCGGGTCTTGAGTATCGGTTTCAAAATCAGGATATGTCAATCAGGCTTGGATACATCATCAAATTGAGAGATCCTATTGATGAATCGGGGATGTTTTTGTCTCGCTATGAGCCGGCAAACTTTGTAGGTGATTATATGCACGGCGAATACGGCTTTTGGGATCCGAATCCGCCAGAAGGAAGAGATGGATTTCGTACCGCAGAGCCATATATAGGTGCAACAATCTACGGTTATGATGTTAACAGTCTTTTTGCAAATAAAGGAATTGCCTTGTTTCAATTGGGGCGTCAGTTTTTACCATCAGAAGGCTTTATTAATTATATAGAGCCTTCAGTTAGTTATTTAACAGCCGGATATCACATGTTTTCAAATGAAGATATCTGGAGATTTTCTCCCGAATTGTCTTTGAGCTTAAATAGCCTGGAGATCATGCCCAAAATTGATGTAGGTATTTCACCCATTGCATTTTATCAGTACAGATTTGCACTAATCAACACAACAGAATACAATAGATTTAGCTCTCAGCTACATTTAGGCTTTAGTAATATTTCAGTTACAGATTTAGATAACGATACAGAAAGTGTCTACGGAATACGATTTGGGCTTACCTTTACTCGTCAATTGTCTACAGTGGGTTTTAAAATGTCTTATAATTATAGTGATCACATCGTTTCAGACCCACTGAGGTACAATTCTACAGTGTTCGAGTTCACCTTTCGATCTAACTTTTTCACCACTATGATACGGGAGAACTAATCATGAAAAAGTTTCAAAATGTACTTTTTCTTTTGGCTTTAATTACGTTTACCTCTTGCAATTATCTCAATACAAGGGATGATATTGTAGCTATTCCTCAAACTGAGAACATTGATGGTCAGGTAGTTATGACTATTCACGTATCGCCGGACGGTAAGGATAGTTACAAAACTCCGGGGACCAAAAGCAGGCCTTTGAGAAGTATTCAATATGCCCTTAGCCGAACAACAGTTGATTGGCGTGAAGATTCCGACAAACCTGATATTTTACGCATCTTGGTTCAGCAAGGAGTTTATACGCCGGGAAATGGATTAGTAACTACAAATATGGGAGTTGCAGTTCATGGTGGGCATACGCCTCTTTTTTTTGGTGAGCCCAAGTTAATTATTGAAGGTGGGTATGACAGAATGTGGAACAGACCTGCGTATGGTAATAGAATAGATAATCCGGAAAGAGTTTTGTCGGTTCTTGATGGTGAAGATATTCTTCAGCATGTGCTGTATGTGAATCGCTCTAATGTAGAAATGCGAGGTTTTGTGATAAAGGGAGGGAATGCCAGGAATACTCCAATTGGAGCAGAAGCGGAATTTACCACCAGTTATATGGCTAATCTCTGGAAGTATGGTGGAGGATTGTTTGCTGTTTTGCATTCCAATACCAGCTTAACAGATTTATATTTTCAGGAAAATAGAGCGGATTATTCTGGTCAGGGTTTAGCGGCCATTTTTAACCAAGCAGCTCAAAGTTCCGGAGGCAATGCCCAAATTTATACCGCACCCGGACAAACCGTTGCTGTAACACATAATTTTGGTACCAGGCTTGTTGTATTACCTTATGATGCGGATGTTAGCGGTGAACTTTCGTCATTAGACGTTTTTGTTTCAACTTCGGGAAATGATAATGCTGATGGAAGCAAAGAAGCGCCCTTTTTATCTATTCAAAATGCCTTAGAAAGCGCCTTTGAACGTGCAAATGCCATGGAATCACGTCCTGATACAATTCGAATAAATGTGCAACAAGGTTTGTATCAGGCTAATCAAGGTTTACGAAATGGAAATATTGGCTTCATTTTATCAGGCTTGACCTATGAGAACTCAAATTTTCCATTCATAGAAATTAATGGCGGTCTGAATTCCGAATGGCAAAAACCTAATTATGATGTACAAACTCAAAATCCTGCTGAAGATTTAAGTGTACTTGATGGAAATGGGGACATGCAACATGTGGCTGTGATAAGCCGGCCATTTATGAAAATGCAGGGCTTTTTGATCAAAGGTGGTAATGTGAATGATAATCCAACGCCTCCTGTAGAAACTGTCCCCGGCACCTCATCTGTGCATTTATGGAGGTATGGTGGTGGAGTGCTATTATTAGTTGGGAATGGAAGTTTTATGGATGCCATGTACTTTGAAGACAATAAGGCAGATTTTAGTGGGGCTGCAAAAGCAATAGCTTTTATAAAACCTGAGGATAGCGCAATTACTAATTACTCATACAGAATTTACCTGGGACCGGATCAAAATCATGGTGCTACCAGTAATTTTGTGTCTTCAAGATTAACGGTGATTAGTTACGGAGAAGAAGATGAAACAACTACAAGTGGGGATTTTATACAACTACCTTAACGTTAATATCAGTCGAAACTAAGTTTTCTTGAAACAAACGATGGTAATGTCATCTTGTTGAGGTAAATCGCCTCGCCAGGAATCTACTTTTAGTTTTAATTCTGAGATTATTTTTTCAGGCTCCAGACATGCTAAATCTCGTAATATGGTGTGCAGTAAATCGTCGCCGAATTCAATGCGGTGTTTATTCATCTGCTCCGCTAAGCCATCAGACAGAAGTATTACGACATCATCCTTTTCAAGAGTTTCTGTCACAGTTTTGTAAGGAAAGTTTGGAACAGAACCCAAAGGCATTCCCTTGGATTCCAGTACCTTAATACTTCTGTCTTTATTTCTGATAATCAAAGCGGGAGGAATACCTGCGGCGCACCAGGAAACTTTGCTTCCTTTCAATTTCAGAATGCCGAGACACATATATTTCTGGCGTACGCCTGTATTTTTTATACCGGAAGACATCTCTCTCAAACAATCCTCCACGCCCATTTTGGGTGCCAAAGATAAAAACAAGGTTTTGGTCATGGCTGCTACAATTCCTGCTTCTGTTCCGTGTCCGGTGGCATCTCCCAGAGCCCAAATCATTTTATCATCGTTAACTATGAAATCATAATAATCTCCACCAACTTCAGAAGCGGTGAACATTGCAGCTGAGATTTTATATTCTTTTTTATCAGGAAGGTTTTTCGGAAGCAGAGAGAGCTGAAGTTCCCGGGCTTTTTCCAGTTCCACAGATTTACGTTCATTCTCCAAACCTAATTCAGCCAGGTGTCTTGATTGATACAGAGACATCCCAACCATAGCGATAATGAAACCGAAATAAGGAGCATTTCCCAATGAAAAGCCATCCATTCGAGATAGATTAAAACCTGCTATTTCAAGAATCACGACCAATGCCACAGAAAGTATAAAAGTAGCTATACCCCCGGCAATGAAGAGTGCGCCTTTACGCTTTAGGCGAATACCTTGATAATTAATCCAAAAAATTTCAGTGGACATCATCACGAAACCAACCAGGAAAAAATAATCTGGAACCACATTCCCAAAATTCAAAAATGCGATTACAGCAACACTGGCAATCAAAACGAAAAAGTATCTGGGGTAGGGCAGGCGCATAGCAGATCTAAGGAAAAGTGCCAGAAAAATGAAGGTGAAAACCATGCCTGCCTGTACAATTTTTTGAATAAACAGCATAGTTTCGATGTTTTCATAAAAGGCCCATTGAAATTGCCCCCAAGTCAAAATTCCATAAGACAAACAGACCAGTGAAAACCAAAGATTATACCCGACCTTGGGATTAAAGAGATAAAACAAAAAGTGCATAATTGAAAACACAAGAGCCATCCCAATTACAAACCCCATAAAACCTGATGCGAATTTATATCTCTGGAGAAAACTATTTTTTGTGGATTCGACTCGGTTTAGAGAGAGTGAAATACCTGACCATATATTTTTGCGTACTTTAGACTCAATATTCTCGTGCTCTAAACGGACAGCAATTACGTGATCTTGAGTATTGTCCAATACAAAGACATTCCAGTTATTGGTATCCTTAGCTTTTTGAACCAAAGAGCTTTTGTCATCTTTACTTGATGAAATAATTAATCTACCGTTATACCAAATTCGGTGATGTGCAAAACTAGTATGGACTAATGACATAGGGATATTTTCAAGGCTCTCATCCGTTTGGAAATGAAATCTCACCCAGCGAATATTACTGCCACTTTTCTCTACATCCTCAAGCGCAACCCAGGTATTTGTGACTTTTTCCCATTCAGAATCATCAAAATCCTGAAGGTGTGCATCTGTTGGGTCTCCCCAATAGATACGAATATTGTCCTCAAGTATAATTGAGCCCTCATCAAACGAAGACAAAGAAATGGGAGATGCCATCCCACTGACAACTCCAATAAAGAAGACCAAACAAATCAAAAAATAAGTTCTTGCCATATCACATCTAACGTTAATTCATCACGCATCAGAAGGATTAGATTTGCGCTAAAACGTGAGCGCAAAATAGACAAAAATCAAGACTATACAAGTCTTCAAAAAAAGCTCTGTAAGTATTTCTGTTTACGTGCATCTACTTATCAAACAATAATTAAATCCGATTCTTATGTATAAAAATATGATGCGAGGCAGAAGCTACAGGCTGGAAGGAGCCTACTTTTTTATGACCTTTCACTTGAAAGGTGCAATCAAAGGTGAAGATCGAAAGTCTATTACTCATCTTAAGAGTTTACTGGATATTTCATACGATGATGCCGCACGAACGAATGAATTCCAATTAAAAGTCCGCCGAAAATTGTTTAAGACTTATGAATATATGCTTGAGCAAACCAATGGCAGTTCAATGATTTTACAGCAATATCCCGTTGCGCGGTTATTGCGGCAAGTAATTATGGAAGAACATCGCAAAAGTATGGACGTGATGGCATTTTCTATTTTGCCGAATCATGTTCATATAGTGTGTGAAATTCTTCAGGATTTTGGTGATGGTAATCCATGGTCAGATGTAACACGCAGAGTTAAATCTCAATCAGCCAGAAAAATCAACGAGTATCTCAAAACAAGTGGGGCATTTTGGGATTCATTGAATTATGAGCATCCCATTTATGAAGATCAGACTTTGTTGAAGGTGATACGTTATGTTGTTGCAAATCCGGTTAAACTTGGGATTGCAAATGTAGGCAACGCCTGGAAATGGACCTATGTGAAACCTGAAATTCAGGAAGTTTTGTCAGATATTAGTTTTGGCAAAGTGGGGTAGGTATTTTCAGAAAACAAAAAAGGCAGGATAACCCTGCGCGGTTACCTGCCTTTTTTCAGCAACATTCGAGTAGGTTTATACCTTACGGAATGGAATCAAAAGAAGCGGGGCCTTGGTTTGTCTTAGGATGCTATAGGCCGTGCTACCCAGACGAAGATAATCAAGACCCGTTTTACCCAACGTTGACATGATTACCAAGCCGTATTTTTGATCCTCGATTTGCCGAATCAATTCACCGTGAACAGATCGATGTGAATACAGTGTTTTGGTTTCAACCTGATTTTTAATATCGCCAAAATACTTATCGCGATAGGCTTCCAGATTTTCTTTTTGCTCACGTATAAATGTCTGAATTTCAGAAAGCCATTCGAAATTTTCATAGCTAATGGCATAAACCATATCTACGTCCGACAGGGCTTTCTTTGCAATACTTTCTGCGTAAGGAAATGCAATGGTTGAAGAAAATGATAAATCTGTGGTTACCATGATTTTCTTCAAATCCAAAGCATTAGCATCACGCTTAATTATCATTACAGGGATGGAACTTTCACGGGTGACTTTTTCAGCCACAGATCCCAGTAGCAAACGGGACAAGCCCGAACGACCGTGAGAAGTCATTATGATCATATCATAATTTTTTGACTCTTTCACGATGTCGGTAGGAGGGTATCCCAATTTGCACATCGCATTGCCTGAGAAATATTCTCCAAGATGCTCTATAGAAACGTTTTTAAGATGTTTCTGCAAGCGCTCCATTGCAGGCTGATTTCCGGCTTGAGAAAATCCGGAGATAATTTCATTTATGGATGCGTCATTTTTGGATTCACTCACATAGAGTGTTCCAACTAAGCCATCAAACAATTCCGCAAAAAGTCTGGCGGCATCCAGACCTTTTAAGCTGGTTTCGGAAAAATCAACAGGAACCAGAATTTTTGGATTTTTCATGAGGATACCCCTTTCATTTCCTTACCAGGATACTTTGGAATTTGGATTTACTACCAATACCGGTGTTTTAACATGCCGAACCACATTTGCAGTAGTGGAACCCATGCGTAAGTACTCAAGTCCTGTTCGGCCAAGAGTAGCCATAATTGCTAAATTGTACTTAGTTTCATCCAGCATCATCGTCAATGCTTCATGAACTGATTTTCTGGTTAGCATAACTTCTGGTTTAATCTTATCAGAAATAGTGGAGAAGTGCTTTGCTATATCTTTTTTCATCTGCTTCTCTTTGGTTCTTTTGAACGCTTCAATCTGAGTAGCAGGCTCGGTCATGTCAAAACTGAGGACATAAACCAAGTGGATTTCCGCTCCTGTAACTTCGGAGAGGTTTTTTGCATAGCTATATGCTTTGTAAGCATTTTCACTAAAGTCTGTAGTCAATAGGATTTTTTCCATCGGAAAGAATGGATGGCCATTTTCTACTACCAGAACTGGTACATCTGAGAAACGAATCACTTTCTCAGCAACTGAGCCAAGCATCAATCGGGAAAATCCGGTTCTTCCATGGGAAGACATTACCACAATATCAAAATCTTTAGCCCTTTCGGTGATGGCTTCCACAGGCTCCGCTAACATGGATATGCACCCGTCGAGGAGTTCAGGCGCAATGATTTTTGTAGCGAGTTCATGCAACTTTTGATTTCGCTCGCTTTTCGGATCATCATCTGTAGTGCGAGAAGGGGTGCCGGTTTTGTAGGCATTTAAAATGGTTATTTTACCACCTGTGAGTTCCGCTAATTTAGCTGCCGGGCCAAAAGCATTTGTGCTAATATCAGAAAAGTCAGAGGGGACGAGGATGCGCAGGTTTTTCATAATTCACTCCTTTACGTGTTGGGTTGTTTAGGTATAGCAAGTATAATCTAATACCTCTATTAAAAATATGATTTTTGTCAGGAATTCTAATAAAAATCTATAAAAAAGCGGTTTCAATTGCTTTTTCTGAATCCAACAAAAAAAGCTAAAGCCGACTTTGAAGAATGCGACTTTAGCTTTTCGAAATTGAGAATTATGATGGAAAATCAGGGAAGCTTACTCTTAAGTAATTCGAGTAATTCCTTACGATAGAACGCGCCTGCATCATCGCTGGAGTTTTCAATACGTTTGAGTGCATCACGAAGAGTGTCTATCAAACGATCAGCTTCGAAATCTTGTGCTTCTGCGAGATAGTTCTTTAAGATGTTAGGCTCTTTTTTGAATGCTTTCTCAAAATTGCGATAGGCTTCTTTTTCGTAGCCTTCCATAGTTACATAAACTAAACCAAAGTTAAATTGAAGCACCTGATGGCTTCCGCTCACTTTACGGCATTCCTTTATATCTTCGAGTGCGCCTTCTTTGTCTCCGGCAAAGAATCGTACAATACCGCGTTGCATTTTTAGTTGACCATCTTCGGGTTGGATGCTTACCGCTTTGTCAAATGCAGCCAGTGCTTCATCGTATTTCTCGTGTTTGTCGAGAATAGAGCCCAAAAGGGCATTTGCCAGGGCATTTTCCTCGTCGGTGCTAAGAACTCTATTTACCAATTCCTCAGCCTCTTCATAAGAACCAGCTTCGTACTTTAATGACGCTAATTCCAGAATTGCATCAGAATATTCCGGATCAATTTCGAGTGCTTTATTAAGATCGATTTCTCCCTCAGCATAATTCTTGTTTCTTAGGTAAGCCGCACCACGAAATTTATAAGCTGCTTCAAACTCAGGATTTTCTTCAATGGATTTACTGTATGCTTCGATTGCCATATCATCGTTACCCTGATTTTCATACATATAACCCAGGACTAAAGCTTCATCAGCAGTACATTCTGCAGGTTTTTTTCGGGAAAGAGCTTTGGCAACTTGTTTAAAATATTTGGTCTCTTTTTTGTTCAATGCCCTTTGTTCAAGAATGGCTGGCAGAACATGGTCAATAGCAGTACTCATAAATAAAATGCGATAAGAAGTGATTCTGTTAAAATTTTGAGAAACGAAAATAAGCATTTTGTATCGCATTCCACACTTATTCCCGTTATTTTTAGCCCTTTCCGCTAACAGAATTCGCTTATGGATATTTACGTTTCAAAACCTAATTCACTATTGGATGCCATAAGGTACGGCAGTACTGTATTTGTGGATTCTATGCTGGAAAAAGGTGAAGATCCTAATTCGCTCACAGAGGAAGGTGTACCCGTTTTATGGTCGGCTGTAATGGAAAATAATCCTGAGATTGTTCGCTTGTTATGCGAGAATAGTGCTTCAGTTTCCTGGCAAAACGAGCAGGGTATGAATGCAATCATGCTTGCAGCCATTAAAAACAAAGCGGCAGTTGCTCAGGTTTTACTTCCTTTTGTAAAAGACTTCCATACCATTGATAATCAGGGTAATTCACTAATCCATTATCTTGCTTTTGGTGGTAATGTTGATTTATTCTCAGAGTTGCAAAAACGAGCCGGTTGGTTAACAGACTTTTATACACTTGAAAATGGAGAATCAAAATCAGCTTTGATGATTGCAGCTGAGGAAGGGCATGTAGCCATTGTTGAAAAACTACTCTCGGTATCTAAAAGTCATCCCAAAGCACATCTACAAAAAAGTCTATGTGCGGCTTCTATGGCTGGAAATTCTAAAGTGGTTACAGCATTGTATAAGGCAGGAGCTAATCTTACAGAAAAGGACGACACCGGAAAAGCAGCCATTCATTATGCCTGTTTAACCGGAAAGAAGGAAACTATTGCTGAAATGATAACATTGTTACCAGAAATAGTGCATTGCTCAGACTTATGGCGTAATACTCCATTACATTATGCTGCAGCAACACAAAACGAAGAATTATTTGACTTCCTGATAGCCAATAATGCCAACGAAAAACTTAAAAACAACGACAATCTTACTGCTCATGAGCTCTTAAGCTCTTAAGCAAACATTTATTTATGAAAAAATACTTCTATTTACCTCTCATTGGTTTATTCATTTTTTTATTCGCCGATTCTGCGCACTCGCAAGTTCTTAATGTTGAGCGTTTCAAAAGTACCGCTGATACCTCAAATATCTGGGTTGGTAATATTGGTTTTGGATTTAATGTGGCTGATCAGGGCAGGAGACAAATCAACCTGCGAAATGATGTCAATTTAAGT
>SKIC01000130.1 GCA_007116685.1 Balneolales bacterium | reverse complement strand
TTCATTGAGTAAGCTCTAATTAAATAATTACTCATTTGATTTCCTACAAATGATGAAAATCATTTGTAACTTTACTCTCTATTTTTGGTAATTAAGTTGCCTCCATTTTTACTTTTTCTGCAATTCCACAATCACTTCATGAGATTTTTAAAGTTCTTTTCTGTAGCCTTTGTAATCGTGGTATCGGTTCTGGGTTCTGTATTTTTGATCAACAGAAACGTATTTCTAGCGGTTTACGAAAACCGAGATGCCATGCAGGAAGGTCTGGAATTTGTAGAACAGACCTATTCCCTGCTAGGACTCACCCAATTTATGGAGAATCATCCTCAGTATGTCTCTGTGGTATCTTTTGAGATTGACAACCCGGAGAGTGGCATTTTCTTTCAAGCCGATACGATGAGAACTTTAGGCTATATGGCCAATTTTTTCATTTTAGTAGAATATGCCCGACAGGTTGATTCCGGAAAACTCAATCCTGCAGAACTACACACACTTGAAGACATAGAGAAATTCCTTCTTCCCGGAATCCGGGAAACTTCTCACGAAAATGCTATACGAAATATGAGAAGACAAGGTGGTATAGAAAGAAATAATATTGCCCTAAAAGATGTGATAGGCTTAGTTATTTACAATAATAGTATGCCAGCAGCCGATTATCTATTTCATTTGTTAGGACCTAAAAATGTCAATAATACAATTAAAGAATTAGCAGGAGACAATGCTGAGCCTTTTCAAGCCTATATATCCTTACAAAGGCATTTAATTAAATCCTCAGGAGATATAAAATCACATTTTGAAAATATAAAGCAAGCTAATCGAACGACCTTTATAGATGAAAATCTCGCTTGGTTTGAACGCTTCAGAACAGACGAAGTTTTCGCACAGCAATGGAGAGAAACAGCAAAAAACACAAACATCAATCTTCGATTTGCGGAAGAACGTAAAATGTACCGCTCATGGCCCAAAGCCACTCCCCGTGCTTTGGCTGGTATTATGGAAAAACTTGCTACCAACACATTAATCAATGAAGAAGTGAGTAGTATTGTACGTTCATATATGGACTGGCCCATGGCAGATCGTACTACTCGTCGTAATCTACGTGAATACGGTGCCCTTTATGATAATCGAATCAGCCACCTCAGCGGTATTGATTTTGGACGCTCAGTCTACACAGATCAAACGTTTGCTCAAGTAGTTGTGTTTGAAAATCTACCAGTAGGATTTTGGTTACACATGTCCAGCAATTTCATGAATCAGGATTATCAGAAAAGACTAATTTTTGATCCTGAATTATTCCGAATCAGTGCTGAGAAGTTTAATATGTAGGATTTTTACTACTCAATTCACAACATAATATGGCTAACAGAGTTTACGAACGCAGCGGTATATCTCTAGGCACATTATTGGCTATTTTGATCTCATGGACGGCTAATCAGTCTCTTCTCTGGGTAATCATTCACGGTTTCCTGGGCTGGATTTATGTAATCTATTATCTGCTGGTTTATCATTTCTAATTCAACATCTTCTTATTAATTACATGCAAAACGCTAACTATATTTGGTTTTTAGTTTGGGCTATCCCCGCCTATTTATTGTTTCTGATTATTCATCAGTTTAACGTTCTCAGCGGACTTCAAAAAACACACGAGCATGGAACAAGTTATGTTGCTGAGGTGATAGAATTCGAATTGAAGCAAATTGCTGCTCAAACTAATGGATATATCGTTTTACGATTTACACCAAATAACGAGGCAGAGGTAGTACAAAAACTCTCACAGCCTATCCAAAATGCCGCACAATTGATGGCCTCTGAGTTACTTCCCATTCGCTATTTGAGAGATTCCAGTCAGCCCATCGTTATAACCACGATTTATGAATTCCACCGAAATATGGTTCGCGCTAATATCGGAATTCTTGGCATTGCTTTTTTTGTGATGATTGGCGTGTCTGTAGTAGCTACAAACTTTGCCAGAAAACGACTCTCCGGTGAAATAAAAGATCCGGAATTTGAATTAGTGGAGGATTAGTCTTGAATAAAGCCCCTCTCTACATGATTCCTGTCCCTCTCGGTAAAACAGATGCAAATAATAGTTTACCACCTGATGTAATTCGCCAAATCCACGAAATCAAAGTCTTTTTCGTGGAGAATATTCGTTCTGCCGTTCGCTTTTTACAGTGGATTGAACATCCTATCCCGGAATATGAAATTCATTTCCACATTTTAGATAAGCATACGAAAGCCGAAGATTTTGCTGATTTTGGAAAAATATTGGGTAAAGAACCCTCCGGTATTCTCTCCGAAGCCGGTGCTCCCGGTGTTGCTGACCCCGGCGCAAAACTCGTCTCTATGGCGCACAGAAGATCGGTTCCTGTTGTTCCTTTGGTTGGGCCCTCTTCTATTCTACTTGCATTGATGGCATCCGGACTAAACGGACAGCAGTTCGCTTTTAATGGATATTTACCCATCGACAGCCGCCAACGTGAAGAACATTTACGACATCTGGAAAATAAATCTGCAAAAAACGGAAGTGCGCAATTGTTTATGGAAGCACCTTATCGGAATAAGCAAGTATTGGATGCCGCAACTGAGTTTTTAAAAGATGATACGGAACTCTGCATTGCCGGAGCTTTGACTCTGGAAAACGAATGGGTTAGACGATATCCCATTTCTGCATGGAAATCCAAAAAGAAAGATTTACCTGACAACATACCTGCTATTTTTGCAATTCAAGCTACAGTTCAGGAACGGCACCCATTTCAAAAATCGTCTCAACAGAAGAAAACCCGAAATAAAAAACGCAGAAAATAGCTCACTGTCGAATTCAAAAGTTTCTAATTATGTCAGATAATAATCCTAAATACATTTTAAAAGGTATTACTGTTGACCACAAAACCCAACGTATGACCGTTAATTGGGCAGATAATCATCAAAGTGCATATCCCCTGGAAGGATTACGGAAAGCCTGTCCATGCGTTTTTTGTATGGGCGGACATGAAAATATGGGCAAAACTGTAGATCCTGTGGTTTTTTTGACCGATGGGGACAAGCCCAGGAAGATTCAAAATGTAAGAGTAGTTGGAACGTATGCCATACAGATTTTTTGGGGGGACGGACACAATACGGGAATTTTTCGATTTGATAAACTCCGCAATATGTGTCCGGTAGAAAACGGCTTGATTGAGTTTTAGTTCGAGAACTTATTCCTCGGCTATGTGAATTAACGCATCACCTGCATTTATTACTGGCATGTAGGTTAATCCAATAACGAAACCATCAGTTGTAGCCTTAATCTTGTATTCTGATTCCCCAAATGGATCAGTAATTGTTCCCAAAATCTGTCTCTTTTTGATTTTATCTCCGGATTCCACTTTGGAATGAAATATACCCGCATAACGAGCACGTAACCATCTGGATTTTTTCAAAATGATGGTGGGATTTGGCTTCGGTGCTTTGTCTATCATTCCCAAATGTTTCATCAATCTTTGCGCACCTGCTATGCCCTCTTCTATAGCCACTTCGTCAAAACGCATACTTTCGCCTGCTTCATACACAATTACAGATTTACCCCTTCGGTCAGCAGCTTTTCTGTAAGAGCTTTCAATCAAACCTGAGTTTATAATAAAAGGCGGGGCAAATGCTTCAGCCAATTCTTTGTTCAAGGGATTCGACAAAACGCACCTTATCTGAGGATAGTTAGTCCTACTTGATCCGCCAGTGTGAAAATCAAGCCCATAGTCAGCATGAGGTAAGATTTCGTTGACCAAAGTGTAAGCTACTCTTCTGGCTAAAGATCCTGTTTTATTACCGGGAAAACTCCTATTCAAATCTTTTCCATCCGGTAATGCTCTGGAGTTCTGAAGGAAACCATAGATATTTACAATAGGCACAACTATGGTTGTTCCTTTCTGCGGAACAGCAAGATTATCAGCCATCAATCTTCTTGCGATTTCAATACCGTTTAGTTCATCCCCATGAAGTCCGGCTGTTATGAGCAGAGTTGGCCCATCTTCATGACCCCGGTTTACATAAACAGGTAAATCAATATTGGTGTGCGTTGGCAGACGAGCAATTCGAAAAGACAATTCTCTTTGTTCACCTATTCCTATATCAAAACCGTTTATTCGGATATATTCGGACATAATTACTTAACTAATTTTCGTTATTTATTATATTTCGTTGGAGACTAAAAAAGATATTTTTCCTGGCAGAACCTGTACTTTAAGGTTCTTAATATGAGTTCCAAGCTGTTCTCCGTCACAATGTAAAGCTGCTTCAACCTCAGAGTTTAGTACTGCTGTTCGGCATTGTTTTCTACTGATATTTGAAAGGTGTTCGGCTTTCCCAAATTTAAATCTTTGAAGATTGAATAGTAATGAAATTGTTGGTAGTGGTGAAATCATTAAGACATCCATCAGACCATCAGAAACATCAGCTTTTGGAGCTACCGGAAAATCCCCACCTTCAATTTTGCCGTTGCAAAAAGTGAACAAGAGTAAATTCTCCTTCCCTTCACTGTCATCGCAACTCCAGCTCATTTCTGCACCTTTAAATTTTTGTATAGCTTTAATTGCACCTATAGTATACGCCGTTTTGCCTCGAGAAAATTTGGTTCGTAAAGCGTAATAATTGGCCCATCCGTCAAAGCCATATCCCAAAGTATTAATACAATAGCCTTTGGCATCACCATCAAAGGATAAAATATCTGTTGGTTTAATTACATTCGAGGTAGCAATTCGGTATGCTTTTTCAAGATTATTTGGCACGCCGACACTTTTACAAAAATCGTTACCGGAACCCATAGGGATGATACCATAGGTATATGGATGCTCTAATCCCTTGCTGATTACGCGGTTTAACGTGCCATCTCCGCCACAAACAATTAATCTGCTGTAACCTTCATCCCAGGCCGACTTCACTCTCTCTTCCAGTTGCTCCACATTTGGGGGAATTACAATTTTTGCGCGTAAACTATCTGCTTGAATACGCTGCTGTAGCCAGTCCAGTTTTTCAGATGAATTACCGCGATTGGCAGACTTATTAAAAAGAAATAGAACCCCTTCATTACTCATGGCTGAATATGCGTGCTAATCTTTGCATTTTCAATAGCCATAATCATTTAAGCAAGAATTTCTCATTATTAAGTTCTAGCCACGAATTTCCTTGCTGTATCGTCTCAGATTAATGTCTATTTTCTGTCAAATTGATTAGCCGATGCAGGAAGCAACCGAACGTATTTTTTCAATCGTTAAACGAAGTACCATATTTAGCGCAGGTAATGTTCTGAATAAGGCACTGTTGTTTTTTATGGTACCATTATTTGCGTACCAAATCACTCCAGAGGATCTCAGTGTTCTTGAAGTTCTTGATCCTTTTGAGCAGTTTTTATTTGCCTTGCTGCAAATCGGAATCATTAATGCCTTCTATAAATACTACCAACAAAATTCCGATCCTGAATTCAGGATGCGTCTGGTCTCTACAGGATTTTGGTTCATTGGAGGAATGAGCCTGATAGCCATCATCGTATTATCACTATTTGCTGAAACGATTACCCTGGCTCTGGTAGGAGAACATCCACTTGCTCTGATCTGTTTTTATCTGATGTTGGCGGGTTTGGTTATTCGAATGTGTAATGCCTTCTCCTATGCCTACTACCAAGTGTATCAGAAAGCGAGTGCGATAGTATGGTGGACTATCGTTGGAACCCTTCTCTACTGCATTGCGAACATCATTGGCTTAGTTTGGTTAAATGGTACCGTGGAGGTCGTTTTTTGGGCAAGATTACTTATGTTATTCCCGTTATTTATTGCCGGGTTTATTCTCTTCAAAAAGGAATTACAACTGGTTTTCGATATTTCATTATTGAAGAAAATGCTTCGGTTTTCATACCCATTCGTAATAATCGGAGCCTCCTATCTTATCCTAAATTTCTTTGACCGCCTCATGCTGCAACGTATGATTGATGCTGAAGCTACCGGAATTTACGGCTTGTCTTATCGCTTTGGGATGATTCCAGGAATGATTCTGGTTGCTCCCTTTCTGAAAGCATGGCAACCTGCTATTTACGAGACCGGAGAATCGTCTGTCAGAGAAACAGTTTATAAGCGTATTCTGATTTACTACAGCCTATCCGGCTGCTTGCTTTGGCTGGCTCTTTCTGTTTTCAGCGAAGAACTGTTACTCATTTTTGCTACGGAAGCTTATTTCGATGGTCACGTTATTATTCCATATATCGCAGCTTCTCAATTTTTCTATGGTCTCGGTTGGATAGTGGTAGCAGGCATGGCTTACAACGAACGCACTCTACCCATTGGTTTAGTTACGCTTTTTGCCGCTTTAAGTAATATCGTTATGAATTATTACTTTATTACCATGTTTGGATTTATTGGTGCTGCTTATGCAACTGTTCTTGCTTTTGTTATACTCTTTCTTGGTTTCCTATGGTACTCCATCAGAACGCTCAATATTGTTTGGCCGATAGGTAGAATCATTTCTTTGTTGATAGTTTCTTTCTTCGCATACATCGGGATAATGATGATTCCTGAACTATCCCTTTGGCAATCAATTTTCTATAAATCACTCAGCCTGATTCCTGCATTTCTATTGATAATCGCAGCATCCGGAATCGGCTACAGTAAGTTTCTCACTCTTCTGAAACTTAAAAAATGACGTTTTTTATTTAAGTCAATTTTTCTATGACCTGAGCATGATTGGGAAATAATTTCAATAAGTTACCTCTCTCAGCCAGTTCGAAATCCTCAAATGAAAAACCGGGACTAACCGTACATCCCACTAATGCATAATCCGTTTCTTCAAGTAGACTAGCTCCAAACCAACAGCCATGTGGAACAGTATATTGTAACACTTGACCATGTTCCGGATTATTACCCAGACAGACCGATTCATAGTTACCGTCAGGATGAATACTATGAATCTCTATCGGACCACCCGAATAAAAATGCCAGGTTTCATCAGAAGCGATACGATGCAAATGGGATACTTGCCCCCTTTTCAATAGAAAATAAATAGAGGTTGCAAAATTGCGCGGTCCTGTAAATCGCTCCGGCAATCTATATCCATCAAATACTTCGTTTGATCTGTATGCTTCTTTGAAATAGCCTCCCTCAGGATGTGCCTGCATATCCAAATGAGAAATCCAATATTCTGCTGTTTTCATAAGTGTTCTAAACTTTTTTATTGTATTTAGTAATTCCGTTTAGGCAAGATTACTCAGAGTTGATTATTGATTCATGTCGTATACATTTTCTCTGAGATTTGGCGCATAACGCCGTATCTTCAGCACAAAATACAATCAATCAGTAGAAATCATAATCCATGTCAAAACAAAAATTTCAGGCACACCTGGGAATGAGTGATATACTACCCGGCGAATCTTCTGCCTGGCTTCGTGTTGAAAAAATCATTCGCGAAACAGCTCGTGAATTTCATTTTGAGGAAATCCGAACACCTATTATGGAACCAACCGAGTTGATAGCTCGTGGCGTGGGGCAGTTGACGGATATCGTCAGCAAGGAGATGTTTGCTTTTGAACGTGGGGATGATAAATACGTTTTGCGTCCGGAAGGCACAGCACCCGTGTGCAGAGCTTACACAGAACATAACCTCGGACAACGAGGTGGAACTCAGAAACTTTTTTACATAGGACCTTTTTTCCGTGCAGAACGCCCACAAAAAGGCCGAAGACGTCAATTTCATCAGTTTGGTGCTGAATTAATGGGTAGCGCTGACCCGCTTGCTGATGTGGAGATTATTCATTTTATGATGACCGTCTATAAAAAAGCCGGAATAAAGGGTACTTCTCTAAAAATAAACTCTGTTGGGGATCCTGAATCCAGAAAAACCTACAAAACTGCGCTACAGGATTATTTTCGTCCGCATCTGGATAAACTGAGCGAGATTTCAAAAACAAGATTTGAGTCCAACCCTATGCGAATTTTGGATTCTAAAGAAGAAGAAGATCAGGATTTAATCACGGGTGCCCCTAAAATCACCGATTACCTCAGCGAATCCAGTAAAGCCCACTATGAACTGGTGAAAAAATACCTGGCCGCCCTTGATATACCATTTGTAGAAGACAGCCGCTTAGTTCGTGGATTAGATTATTATACAGAAACAGCTTTCGAATTAGTCAGCGGTGATATTGGCAGCCAGGATGCTTTGGGCGGTGGCGGACGTTACGATTTACTGATAGAAGAAATTGGTGGACAACCCACACCCGCAGTAGGTTTCGCTTGTGGTTTTGAACGTCTTTTTCTGGCTGCGGAAGCACAGGGAATTAGTTTCGAAAAAGAGCAATCTGCTGACGTTTACATCGTAACTCGAGGCGATGAGGCGAGATTATGGGCACTTAAACAATTACCGTTATTGCGTTCTAATGGATTGTCAGCCACAATGGATTATGCCGGAAGATCCATAAAAGCGCAAATGAAGGATGCGAACCGGGAGCAGGCAAAGTTTGCTATTATTGTTGGAGATTCTGAATTAGAAACCGGCCAGTTTACCCTCAGAAATATGACGGAAAGCACAGAAGAAGCTATGGCCCTTGATGAACTGATATCTAAAATCACATCTGCATGAAAAGAGTTTTCTGGATATTTGTTTTAGTTGTGATTTTTGGTGCTATTCTCTTTCACCTTGCCGGAGGATTTGCATTGCAGAAACTCACAGAGCAGGCGGTAAATGATTTCAATTCCCGAAACAATGACGCACAAGTTGAATTAGGTGATGCCAGATTTTCACCACTTTTAGGTGCCGCGAGATTTCAGAAAATAGCCTTTGAAGATGAAAAAAATCTCCGAAGTTTCAGTGCATCTGAGCTTAGATTTTCTGTTGGATTATTCAACATACTTAGAGCTTCGTTTTCTGGTATTGATGGATTACTTGGTAATAGCATCGACTTAGGATTACAAGGAAATGGCATTGCATATCTGGATCAGGAAACTAATCAGAATATTACCATAGAATCCCTTGCTGCAAATTTTTCAGGCTCTGTTTCTGACATTCAACAAGGGCTGTATGGTTCTGATTTATCACTGCGGTTTGACATCTCCGGAATCAGTTTATCTGAGAGAATATCAGCTTTAATTACACAGAGAGCCGATTTCCTACCAGAAATTACTAACGTTTCTAATTTAAGTGGCAACATTCAGACGAATCAAAACCCCGGTAGTATTGAAATTTCTAGATTTCAATTAGATGCTGTAGATACTGATTTATTTCTTCGGGGTAATGCAAAAATTGCAGATGATGGCAGTTCTATTCGTCTTCAAAATGCAGACCTCCCTTTTCGACTGCGAACCGTTGTAAAGCCCGGGTTTACTTACAAAATTAGCGATGAAATTGGTGAAATATCATTTCAGCATATCACACTAGAAAGCAAGATTATAGCTGACAATTTTGATATAGAAATTCCTGAGGGAGAAGGCTATTTGCGCCTTAAAGAATTCACGTTTTCGCCTTCAGATATGCTAAAAGCACAGATTGCTGCTTACAGAGGTTTTATTCCTTTCTCTATAGAAACGATAGAATCAGATAACCTGAATCTAAGCTGGTTTGCCGAAGAGCAGAAATTTGACCTCGAAGAATTAAGTCTGGAGTTTCCTGCTTTTAAAATGTCGGTCAGTGGTAATTTACCAGCTGAAAACCGAGTACCTGATACTAGTGCTGATTTAGAAAAAGGGATGCTACGAATCACACAGGCAAATCAAGAGACGCAAAACATTATTCGTAACCTTGAAATGCTATTCGAACTTTCCTTACAACGAGAAGATGACGTCATTCTCATACCACTAAAAGGTAGCCTGCGACAACCAAGACCCATCCTCGGTAATAACTAACAGAGCGTTTTTTCAATACTCTGTCAGATAGGTAATTCTCTCTATAATTTTGGGCACTGATGGAACAACAGCTTCCATCAGACCTACATTATGAGGTACCGGAATATCGGGCATTGCCAGGCGGTCAACAGGAGCGTCTAAATGAGAGAACAATTCTTTAGACACTACAGCAGCAATCTCAGCTCCAAAACCTCCGGTTTGAGTATCTTCGTGCACTACCAAACATCGGTTTGTCTTTTTCACGGACTCAAAGACCGCATTTTTATCCCAAGGCATAAGTGTTCGTAAATCGATGAGCTCAGCAGAAACTCCGCTTTCTTCAGCGGCCTCAAGGCAACGTTCAACCATGGCTCCCCAGGTCACAATAGTGATTTGATCCCCCTCCGTTAGTTGCTTTGCTTTTCCAAAGGGTACAATGAACTGATCGCCGGGATAGGGACGACGAGCTGAGCGGGCATCCAATAAATTTCTGTGCTCGAAAAACATGGTAGGATTATTACTTCGCATTGCAGCTCTAAGCAAACCGGCGGCATCCTCCGCATTGGATGGGAAAGCAACTTGCCAGCCCACCGCTTTTACGAAAAATACTTCATTACTCACACTGTGCCAGGGATCTCCAACTTTAGCAAATCCACCAGGCATTCGAACAACAATTGGCGCTGCAAATCTATTGGCTGTTCTCCAACGAGTTGTTCCGCAATTGTTCAATTGCTCCGTTGCCGGATCAGCATATTTCCGGAATTGAATTTCCGTTACCGGCATCAATCCCGCCATCGCCATTCCCACGGCCCGTCCGATTATTCCCTCTTCGGATAGTGAAGTGTCAAAAACTCTGTCAGGTCCAAATTCCGTTTGCAAACCCATCGTCACGGCATGCACTCCGCCCTTCGGACCTACATCTTCTCCGAAGACCAAAAGTTTGTCGTTTGTTTTCAATTCGTAAGCGAGCGTACGACGTACTGACTCCACAATATTTATTCGCTGCTTTTCCGGTTGTGCAACTTCCGATGATTCAGGAAATTCGTGTCCCTCAGCCAAAAGACCGCCCTGTTTTTGAATTTCATCCTCAGCAAATTCAAATCTTGTAACGATATTTACATCAGGATTAGGTCGATTCCACGCTCTTTCGGCCGCTTCTGCTACTTCTTTGTTAACCTCATCTTGCATGGCTTTCCATTCCTCTTCAGATAAGAATGCTGGAACTACAAAATCGTGAAGAGTATGTATTGGATCGTTTTTTTCTTCTTCGGCAATCAGCTCGTCAGTTTTGTAAGCCTGATTATCCTGGCCTGAATGTCCCGAAAGTCTTGGAACGGTAAGCCGCAATAGAACAGGAGTTCTTTTGTCTCGCACATGATTTACAGCTTCTTCCATGAGCGTAGAAGCTTCCACCGGATTTGCTCCATCACCATCAAAGATGGTTAGATTTTTAAAAGCCGCCAGATTCTCTGCGATATTACCTCCCGGAGTCTGTAAATCGGAAGGAACAGATATGCCGTATCCGTTATCTTCGATGTAAAAAAGTACAGGCAAATTTTGCGTAGTGGCAATAGTGAGACTTGACCAAAAACCGTTAGCAGCCACCGAACCATCTCCACCTAAAATAACTCCAATGGCCTTGCTGTATCTGCGTTCTTTCAACTGCTTAGAACGATAAACAGCCGCTTGTGCCCACCCAATTGCTGGTGTGTACTGAGATCCTACATCTCCCGCCATTGGAATTACGGTAGGATTATTTTCTCCGCCCGGCAAATTACAAACAACTCCGATATCTCGGCCGTCACTGTATCCTCCGGATTTTGCCATTGGAGCAGCCATCGCATCTTCAGGATCTAATCCCAAAGAAAGCATCAAGGGCCGCGAACGATAATAGGCACTCACTCCATCGTATTTGTTTGTCAACAAAGAACCCAAAATAACTTGTGCCATATCATGACCACGAGCGCTGAACTGATAAAGTACTTTTTTCTCTGGTACGTGTTTGGTTTCTTCTATATCGTCGATTGCTCTGGATGTCAATACCAAACGGCTGATTTTCTTCCAGTCAAATTGGGTATGAGCCTGTTTAATAATGTTTTTAGGTCTGCCCCTTTTTGCCATAAATAATCCTTAAATAAATATCGTTAGTTTAATTTTGATTAAAAATCTCAGATAAAGCCTGCTCAATCTGTTGATGATCCTCTTCTAAGCCGGTAGAAATTCTCACACAACTTGGTAGTCCGAAGCCCGGTAAGCGACGAACGATGACTCCCCTTTTCAAAAATTCTTCAGTGAGAAAAATAGCCTTCTCTTCCATATCAAAATGCAACATCACAGAGTTTGCATAAGACTTGATGTACTTCAGATTGTACTTTTCAAAGATGCGGTATAAGTCATCTCTGCCTTTAGTAACAGACGTTATGGTATCATCAATAAATGGATCATCATCAAGTGCTCCCAATGCAGCTGCCTGAGCCGGCGCTGCCGGGTCAAAAGTAAGTTTGGTTTTCAGCATTGGAGCAACTAAAGACTCATCGGCAATACCATATCCCACCCGAAAACCGGCTAAGCCATAGGCTTTGGAAAACGTACGCAGTACAATTACGTTTTTGTATTTATAAGATAAGGTGTCGGGATATTGAGGTGCGATATTCTTTGCGAATTCCAGATAAGCTTCATCCATAATAACCAATACGTGGTCTGGTACACGAGCCATGAGATATTCAAACTGGGAGGCCGTAAAGTAAGTGCCGGTAGGGTTATTGGGATTGGCCAAATAAATAACTCTGGTGCGTGAGGTGATTGAGTCGGCCAGAAGCTTTAAATCGTATTGATAACCAGGTGTGAGAGGAACAAAATTTATTGGCACATTTCTGATTTTTGCAGCGACAAAAAATCCAACGAAGGTAGCATTCACACAAAGTGCTTCATCTCCCTCCTCGCAAAAAGTCCGCATAATTTGGTGAATCAATGCTTCTGAACCGCCACCACAAACTACGTTCGATATATCTACTCCATTTCTTTCGGCTATCTTCTTTCGTAATTCAGTGGATAAAGAATCTGGGTAATTATTTATCGTTGCAAAGCTTTTTGAAGCAGCCTCCAGGGCCTTAGAGCTGCATCCAAGTCTGTTTTCGTTAGATGCAAGTTTTGCAATTCTCTTAGGTTGATATTCAGCAACTACCTCCGCAATAGTCTTACCGGGGACATAGGCTTTTAATTCTCTGATATTTTCTGGAATTCTGATATCCGAAACTTGTTTTACTTCCATAGCTACCTCATAATTTGTTCGTGTCGAAGATGCTCAATTGTTCGCATTTTTTCTACAAAGTTTTGTAAAAAAAGCGCTTTTGAGTTGATAAAAATTCACTTTCTGAGGAGTTCTTTACTAAAATGGTATTCTTATCTTGTGCCAAACCAAACATAATAGATTCATGAAAACATTTCTTATAACCGGTGCCAGTCGTGGAATCGGATTTCAACTTAGTAAGCAGCTGGCAGACCAAGGCAATAATGTTATTGCCACAGCACGTACAGAAACTGCACTTCAAAAACTAAAATCAGAAAATCCTGAGCACATCAAAATGCAATGTGCCGACTTATCATCGATGGATGATATCCTAAACCTAACAACTTATTTAGATGAAATTGATGGACTGGTTTTTAATGCCGGGGCTCTCATCAATAAGCCCTTCACAGAACTTTCAGATTCTGATTGGAAACAAATGTTAGATGTCAACCTAATGGCAGCTGTACGTTTAATTCGTAGTTTGATTCCCAAACTAAAAGAAAATAGCCATATCGTGTTAATCAGCAGTATGGGAGGCTATCAGGGCAGTTCAAAATTTCCAGGTTTATCTGCTTACAGTGCTTCAAAAGGTGCTTTATCCATCTTGGCCGAATGTTTGGCAGCAGAGTTGCAAGAGCAGCGGATTTCTGTAAACGCATTATGCCTTGGTGCTGTGCAGACCGAAATGTTAGAGAATGCATTCCCTGGCTTTCAAGCCCCTGTTTCAGCAAGTGAAATGGGAGCTTATATCAGCCATTTCCTAATCGAAGGGAATAGATACTACAATGGAAAAGTTCTGCCTGTTTCCTTGGCTGACCCTAAATAAATCTCGGTAAGTAAGCACTTACTTTGTATAAAACTCAAGGATTTTTGTATATGTATGATGCTTTATAGTATCTTCGACAAATCATTAAACACTTTAAACTTATTCAAATCATGATGACCCGCATACTATCTACTGCACTTATTCTGATTTCTTTACTTGCCGTACAATTAGCTACGCCAAAGCAAACCGATGCACAAGCTCTGCGTTTATTGGCTTCCAATACACTATCCGGTGCCGCTACCGGTGCTACTTTAAGTGGCGCCACTATGTTGCTACGTAACGAAGCCGAATGGGACTATCTGCGATACGGAGTAGGCTTTGGTACATTAGGTGGTCTGGGCTTGGGCATCTACGACGTGATGAATGTTACCGGAAGCGATTATTATGTTGATGGCATCTTTTCATCCACAACGCACTCCTCTGCGATTATTTTGTTAGATACGTTTTATGGCTCAGCTACCGGCGCTATTGTTGGTGCAGCTATTGGTTTGATTTCAAGCCCCGATAATATCCTCAACGGCGTTAGAATTGGAGCCGGAGTTGGCGCCTGGGTTGGATTTGGATTCGGCTTAGTAGACGCTTTCGTATTTAGTGCGCACGTTCCTTTTGACGACTTCTTTGATGATTTTGCACATGTTCCAACAGCCAGAGGTTTTCTGCAATATCAGGCTTCTTCTAATGTGGGTTTTGGAGCAATCAACCCAACCATTTATTCAGTAGCAGAATTAAACAGACCTGATTCCTTTATCGGAATGCATACAGGCGTTGAATTAGCAATGGTTAATGTTCGATTTTAGGCAGTAAATTGTTATACTAAATAAAAGCCCTGAATGATGAATTCAGGGCTTTTATTTTATTCGTCCGATAATTCTGCGCCTTCGGATACTTTAGAGGCCGAGCTGAGTAATTTTATGATTTCCTTTACGGTTGCAATATGCCCCACTGTAGAGTGGTGGAAGCCATCTCCCAAATAATTCCAGGCTTCAGCAGGATTTCCCATTCGGCTACCCATCGGATCAACCACATAACCGGTTTTTCCTGCAATTACTTCACGATATTGTGCTAAATCTTCTTCCTGAAGAACACCGGAAAATACCGGCATCTTATCCATCAGTTCGTTCATAGGTGGAGTTGGGGTTATCCATATAATTGGATTTTCTACCACTTGTGAAATTGCCGACTCAATACTGCTGATATTCTCCCAAAATTCAGCCAATGAAACCAGGTTTCGGTTTACAGCAACGTTCGGTCGCATAGCATCTTCATTGCCCAGTGCTACAAAAACCCAGTCTGGTTCCTTAGATAACACATCTCTGTCTAATTTAATTAACGCTTCTGTGCTGGTTTCACCCTGATGACTCACATCCAGCCATTGAAAATCGGCACCTTCGGTATAGATTTCTAATACATTTTTCAAGATAGAAAACCAGCCTTGAGGATCATCAGTAACAGAATCTCCAATTACCGCAATTTTGTCGTCTTTTTTGAATGGTAGTTTATCTAAAAGGTCTTGAAAGTCATCGTCTTTTAACACTTCCAAAGCGGCTTGTTTGGCTTGCCAGGCAAATTTTTCTCTGGCTTGTGTAAACTCATCTCCATCTAATCCTATAAAGGCAGCTACGTTTGCAGAGTCTTTTGTACCGGGCAATAAGGGATATCTTTTCTCAATATTAAGAAATTGGACAAAATAGGTTAATAGAGCTTCTTTCTCTTCTTCTTTCATAATATAAAATCGTGTCAAAAATTTGTTAGTAATTGGTTAACCAATTTGGGTAAGCCTTTTGCGGCTGTTTCGGTGATATATGTGACCTTCGAACTGAAAAATGCTTCCGGTCTATTAGGGTCTATAACATATATTTCTGCATGGCGGGGAATATAGTTAACTAAAGAAGCTGCGGGATACACAACCAATGAAGTACCCACCACAAGCAATAAATCTGCTTCCGATGCAACCTCAGCTGCGACTTCCATCATAGGTACCATTTCCCCAAACCAAACGATATCGGGCCTTAAACGTCCACCGTTAGGACAAACGGCGCCTGGTTCTAATGGCTTGCCACCC
>SKIC01000237.1 GCA_007116685.1 Balneolales bacterium | reverse complement strand
TGTGCCATCAGAAATTCCAGAGAGATAACTATGCTGGGTTCGTCGTCAACGACGAGGATTTTTTTTGCCATAACTCAAATGTAGCAATTCAAGAAAATACTTACAAACCAAGCCTTACCGGAAAATAAAAAAGGGAGGTGGTTACACGCTCCCTTTAGAGGTCTTATTAGGATGCATAAAACCTAATAATGCTGTTTTTCTATAATGTATTACAAGTCGTTACCACGAGGTGTAAATGATTGAATTCCTGTAATTTCTCTTCCAAGAATCAAACCGTGTATATCATAAGTGCCTTCGTAGGTGTTCACAGACTCAAGATTGACCATGTGATGAATTACGCGATATTCTCCGGTAATTCCATTCCCACCCAGCATATCTCGTGCTACTCGGGCTATATCAAGCGCTGTTCCGCAGTTTTTGCGTTTCCCAAGAGATATCATTGCCGGATGTGCTTTGCCTTGGTCTTTCAACTGACCTATGCGGAATGCAAGCATTTGCATGGAGGTAAGTTCGGTTAACATATTAGCAAGCTTCGTTTGGATAAGCTGATTGGCAGCAAGTGGATATCCAAATTGCTTTCTCTCTAGTACATATTGTCTGGCTCTGTGATAGCAGTTTTCTCCGGCGCCTAAAGCACCCCAGATAATTCCGTATCGAGCACTATTCAAACAAGAAAAAGGGCCTTTCAGACCACGAATTTCAGGAAATACGTTTTCATCAGGCACAAAAACATCATCAAATGTCAGTTCTCCGGTATGAGAAGCCCGCAATGACATTTTATTATGCGTGGTTGGTGTTTCAAAGCCTTTCATGCTGCGTTCAACCAAAAATCCACGAATTACGCCTTTATCGCCTTTGTTTTCCTTCGCTTTTGCCCAAACCACAGCGATATCGGCTACAGGAGAGTTTGTTATCCACATTTTTGCGCCATTTAGAACCCAGCCGCCATCGGTTTTAACGGCAGTGGTAGTCATAGAGCCAGGGTCAGAGCCGTGGTCAGGCTCAGTAAGTCCGAAGCAGCCAATCATTTCACCGGTGGCGAGTTTAGGCAGGAATTTCATTTTTTGTTCTTCAGTGCCAAAGGTATTGATTGGGTGCATTACCAATGAAGATTGTACCGACATAAAAGAACGATAAGCAGAGTCAACACGCTCAACTTCTCTGGCTACCAATCCATAAGCTGTATAGGAAGCACCTGCACCTCCATATTTTGGATCAATGGTGATACCAAGTAATCCTAATTCTCCCATTTCCTTTGGGATGTTTTCGTCAAAAATTTCATCCTGATTTCCCACCATTGCACGAGGCTCAAGCTTGCTCTGAGCATAATCTCTGGCTGTTTCCATGATCATTCTGTCATCTTCACTTAAAAGTGACTGAAAATCCAGCGCATCATCAATATTAAATTTTGGCTTTGACATATAATTATTTTTCAAATGACTTAATAAATAAAACCAGCCGTTATTTTACCAACGGCTGGCCATCGCACTTTGCTTAAATATAAACCGAGATATGTTTAAAAATAAATTATTTACGCTGTAAATCGCGGGCAATAATCATTCTCTGTACTTCGGATGTTCCTTCGCCAATTTCCAGAAGTTTTGCATCGCGTAAAAAGCGTTCAACATGGTACTCTTTGGTGTAGCCATAGCCTCCGTGAATCTGTATGGCTTCAAGTGCCGCTTTTGTAGCACGCTCAGAGGAATACAGCTTAGCGGTAGAAGCAGCTCTCGTAAAGTTTCTACCTTGATCTTTCAGCCAGGCTGCTTTGTGCACCAATAAGCGTGCAGCTTCATAATCATTATACATATCTACCATTTTCCACTGTATAGCCTGATTTTGACCGATTGGCTTACCAAACTGTGCTCTTTCTTCAGAATATTTCAGGGATTCTTCCAACGAACCTCTGATGATACCCAGTGAAATAGCACCAATGCCAATGCGTCCGCCATCAAGTACTTTCATGGTATCGATAAATCCCATGCCTTCTTCGCCAAGCAAGTTATCAGCGGGTAATTCTACATCCTCAAAATACAATTCGGTTGTATCAGAAGAATTCATTCCCAACTTATGCAATTTGGGTCCGTGACTAAAACCAGGCATATCTGCTTCTACGATAAATGCACTGATACCTTTTGCGCCTTTATTAGGATCGGTTTTAGCAAGAATTACGTGTACGCCTCCAACAGAACCTTGGGTTATGAAAATTTTGGAGCCGTTGAGAATCCACTTATCGCCTTTTTTCACGGCATTGGTTTTCATACCAGAGGCATCAGAACCGGAACCGGGCTCTGTCAATCCCCAGCCGGCCACAACTTCTCCGGAAACTAATCTTGGTAAATATTTCTCTTTTTGAGCCTCATTTCCGGCAATAGCAATGTGACCGCTACCCAATGATGTATGGGAGGCAACGGTTAAAGCAAGTGAGGCATCCCAGCGTCCAAGTTCTTCGAGTGCGAGTGCATAACTCACTGTATCAATACCGCCACCGCCGTATTTTTCATCGTGAACCATCCCCATGAGATTCATTTCTGCCAATTGCTTGACCAAGTCATGAGGGAATTCTTTTTTTTCGTCCCTCTCCATAACAGTAGGGGCCACATGGCGTTCGGCAAAATCCTTAACTGACTCGCGAATCATATCCTGATCTTCAGTAAGATCAAAGTTTAGTTTGGTGGGTGATAATGTTTCTACACTCATAAAATAAATATTGAATAAAAATGGTTTAATTACCTCAAAAAATCGCTTCCAATGTGAAATTATACGGATGTTTTTGAGAGGCTGCAATACAAACGACACCTATTTTGTAATCGTTTCTGGATTTACTCTTAAAATGCCTGAACTTATTCGAGAAATTTAGATTGGCAGACAAGCTGTGTTCACATATATTCAAAGTGAGCGGATTGATTATTGATTTTTGGTCGGCTACTTATCTCTTTATCTCATAGCAGGTAAAGGCTTCAGATTTTCAGCAAAAAGTATTCAAATATAAGTTCATGAATCACGACAAGTTTATGCGAAGAGCCATCGCGCTCTCTATAGAAAATGTACAATCTGGTCTGGGCGGACCTTTTGCCGCTGTGGTGGTTAAGGATGGTGAAATCATTGCTGAGGGTACCAATTGTGTCACCTCAACAAACGATCCAACGGCACATGCTGAGGTAACCGCTATTAGAAAAGCCTGTAAAAAACTGGGCACTTTTCAATTAGAGGGATGCATCATTTACACCAGTTGCGAACCTTGCCCGATGTGCCTGGGAGCTATCTATTGGGCGCGTCCGAAGGAAGTGTATTACGGGAATAATAAAAACGATGCCGCTGAAATTGGCTTTGATGATGATTTTATTTACAAGGAATTGGATATTGATTTGGCCATGCGAAAAATCCCGATGAAACAATTGTTACATCAGGAGGCCTTGGAAGGGTTCAAAGCATGGACAGAAAAAGAAGACAAAATCAGTTATTAATGCTGAACAGATTTCCTACCTAAGGATTTTTATTCCGCTGTTATTTTTATCTGCTGCTTTAAAGAACTCGTAACCGCCACAATTCAAATTGGGCTGATATTTGTATGTGAAGACCAAATTGCATGCAAATGATGAAAAAACTACTAATAGGTTTGTTAATTAGTGTTGTTGCGATATCCGCCTCAGCACAAACCAATGGATTCACCACAGTCCATCCAAACTCGGCTTCTTTAATGGGGTGGGAGTACAATACGCGTATGCTCATTTTCGACAGGCATAATTCCAGCCTGGGTCCATATTCTGAGAGGGGCGTTTTCCAACGATATTTGCGCGGAATGGATGATGAGTTTGATTTGGATATCTTTACGTTCAGATTTACTCCATCCGAGGATTTTCTGTTCTATCGTTCTCCGGGTGCATTTCGGTCCTCAATCGGAATTTTGGGAAGCGAGAGAATTCTTGCTTACACAGAATTCAGAAATTTTATTGAGATTAGTCCGGATCACGCACTTATCATAAATTTGGTTCATCAGGACGATATACATGCTAGCCGGGGCTATGTTGATTTGGGTTATCAATGGAATTTCAGTGGAAATCATCATGTCGGAATCCATCATAACGTAACCGGCGATAAAGTTTTCTTAAACGGTTCAGTATTTTATCAATACGGCGATCCTCAAGCAGGATATATGAGGGCAGAGGTTACGGCCTTGAATTATCTCAATAACATCATGAACGTTGATTTACGAGAGAATATCACGGATGCTGACACTATCAGAGTTTATGATCGTCAGCCATTTTTCTTTTCTACGGCTTTGGTTAGTCCCGTATTTAGTGGTTTCAGGGCAGAGGCTTTTGCGGGATATCAATTGCCTACAGAGATGGAAATATCCTCTCGAAGAGTTTTACAGCAGGAATATCGGCAGAGCGAAAACATTTACTACTTAGGTGGACTTCTCGAATATCAGGGCAACTATGCTACTCTTGGATTAACCTATCAAAGAGAATATTCAAGTACGGAAAGAGATACGGTGGGATCTTCTGTTATAAGTCCCGAATTTAATACCGAGCAATTACAAGAGAGAATGGGAGCTTACTTACTCGCTAATGCGGAAAAACTTCGCTGGGAAACCTGGTTTTGGATGATAAATTCCAGTGATCGGCAAGAAGGAGAGAATTTTACAACAG
>SKIC01000056.1 GCA_007116685.1 Balneolales bacterium | reverse complement strand
TGAAGAATCCAGCCTAATAAATACAATTCAGAAAGTAGATTACTCTCTTAGAGCAGACAGAATCATTGTAATTAGTATTAATTACATTATTAAACTAACGCAATTAACGTTAATTGCGTTAGTTTGTGGGGGCTGAATTCACTAAGTCTTAAGTGTAAGTAGAGTAAATACAAAAGAATTTGGCGAATTTGTGCTTGCATTAAAGTAATTGCAACACCCAAATAATTTTATTAATATAAAATGCGTTACTAAACTAATGCAATTAACATTAATTAGATGAATTCAATAAGCCGATATCTGAAAGAGCAAATCAAAAATGCTCTGACGCCTGGAAAAGCAATAGTTATACTAGGAGCCAGGAGGGTAGGTAAAACTCATTTGATTAAACAAATAGTAGAAGAGACCGGAAAACGAGCTGTGTATTTTGATGGCGAAGATTGGAATGTGCGAGACGCATTTTCCGAACCTAGATTAGAGCAGTTACGCGCAATAACATCCGGCTATGATTTACTTTGCATTGATGAAGCACAACAAATACCCAATATTGGCAAAGTTGTCAAAGTAATGGTTGATAATATCGAGGGCTTAAGCGTGATTTTATCAGGTTCCTCGGCATTAAGTCTTGCCGGAGAAACTGGAGAGCCACTCACGGGAAGAAAGGTTACTTTTCAAATGTATCCTGTAAGCCAATACGAGCTTTCGAAGGAAGAAAATCCTATTACACTAAAAGCTAACCTTGAAGAGCGTTTGTTGTATGGCTCTTACCCTGAGGTATTGCAAACAACATCAGTGGATAAGAAAAAAAGGTATTTGAAAGAGTTGGTTACGGATTATTTACTGAAGGATATTTTGGAATTGGAAAATATCAGAAACTCAGATAAGCTCAGAAAAATGCTTCGGATGCTGGCTTTTCAGGTTGGGCAAATTGTATCTACAGAAGAATTAGGAAAAGCAGTAGGCTTGAACAGGCTTACTGTTGACCGTTACCTGGATTTGCTGGCAAAAGGCTTCGTTCTATTTCGTGTTGATGGATTCAGTAAAAATCTGAGGAAGGAAATTACCAAATCAAGCAAGTGGTTTTTTTATGATACCGGAATTCGTAATGCTTTGAATAATAGTTTCCAACCCATTGATATTCGTCCGGATAAAGGCTCCTTATGGGAAAACTTTATCATTGCTGAACGTTTAAAATGGATGGGTAAATCTCAAGACCCGGCAAACTTCTATTTTTGGAGAACCTACGACAGACAAGAGATAGATTGGATTGAAGAAAGAGAAGGGCAGCTACTTGCTTTGGAAATGAAATGGAAGCAAAACAAGAGAAATAAGGGTCCGGGAGCATGGGAAAAACACTATCCTGATGCGGAATTTCAGTTTGTGACTCCAAATAACTTTAGAGAGTGGGTGCTTTAGCCCGGATTATTCTCCTGAAGCTTTTTCAATCCTGTTAATTAGTGCCAGAGAAAGGCCATCTTTTGAAGTTGGCTTTTCGATGACTATAAAATCAAATCCCTGTATATCTGCCTGACGAAACCGGTCATACAACTCCGCTGCCAATTTTTTTAAGTCATTAGTATAGTTGATGACGTTCTCTCCGTGAAAATGCTCAACAGAATTCAGCATTAGGTAGAGCGTATCCGATTGCAGTGCATCTGAAGTAGGATTGAACCAACATACTCTTGCCTTTGGTGCATAGTGAGAATATTTCATCCCGGGACTACGAGCGGGTCCCTCTTGAATACTATCGGTAGAACGGATTACTTTTTTTTGAAGAATACTTTCAATATCTGAAGCTGAAATATGGCCAGGACGAAGTATGGTATAGGGTTCTTCAGCCAGATTTATCACTGTTGATTCTAATCCCAGTTCGCATTTTCCTCCGTCAATTACAGAAAGGGAATCTCCAAAATCCGCTAAAACATGTTCCGGAGATGTAGGGCTGGGGCGTCCTGAGCGATTTGCGCTTGGCGCTACCATTGCACCTCGTTCCAAGAGGGCTTTTTGAGCTAGGGGATGGTTTGGCATTCGAACTGCGACAGTATTTAAGCCTGAAGTAATGCTATCAAGAACTTCCGGCTTCTTGGGTAAAACAAGAGTGAGAGGGCCGGGCCAAAACACATCCATCAGTTTTTCGGCATCATCGCTGATTTCAATAGCGAAATCGTTTACCATGTTTTTGTCCGCCACATGGACAATCAGTGGATTATCTGATGGACGACCTTTTACTTCAAAAACGGCAGAAATAGCGTCCGGGTCAAAGGCGGAAGCTCCCAAACCATAAACTGTTTCCGTTGGAAATACTATTAGCTTTTGTAATCGATTTTTATCGGGAGTTGCCACTTATTCTGAAAATAGTTGTTCGAAAAATGAAAAAGTTATTAGGCTTGATTGTGAAGTGCCTCAATAACCTTTTTGGGAGGCCGAATGGGTCTGCCATTCTTCATAAAAACTGCAGTTACTTTGGCTTTTAGAATATGTGTTTGATTTTCTTTTAAGAAAATATCCTGCCAGAAAATAAAACGTAGATTTCCTTCTTGTTCGGCTCTGACCTGAACTTCAAATACATCTCCGCCTTGTAATGGCTTTTTGTATTCCAATTCAATTTTATGAACAACCGGATCAGTTCCTTGGTTATGAAGCGCAATGAAATCCAGTCCGATTTTTTTCAGAAACTCATGGCGGGCGTGTTCTAAGTAATTCTGATAAATTGCATTATTCACCACTCCCTGAATATCTAATTCGTAATCTCGTACTGAAAGTGTGATGCTGAATGGCTTCATAATTAAATACGCTAATCCTTGAGTTTAATATCGGCTATGCGTCCAATTCCAATTACCAGAAGTAATCCGCCTAAAATTCCGAAATAACCGGCCCATATTGCAGAGGAGCCTGTGCTTAGGCGCTCGTCTTTTTCGGCTTCGGAGTAAGAGGGTAGAAAGGGCTCTGAGCGAATCAGTTTTTTCTTTACAGTGATAACCTCAAATTTTTGCTGGTTTGCAGGATCTTCCGGATTAACGATTTCCCCAAGTCTTCGAAATTCCATAAGACTTTCATCTTCTGGCTCAGAGAAAAGTGATATAACCAAATCATCCGTCACCGAAACCAACTCTACGCGTTCTGATAAATAAAATTCCCGATCCTGAAATGGCCAAATGATATATAACGATCCCATCATGAAGCCGATTAAAACACAGACCGTTGGTAGGTAAAACTTGTTGAGTAGCCAGGACAATAGGCGCGCAAAAAGCATAATACCTGTAATCATACCCAAACCAAAAGGAACCAAAACTAAAAACGCCTCAAGTGTTCGGTCGCCGCCCAATAATGCAAATTGACCAAGAATGTAGTCATACTGCCGCAAAATGAGCAGAATAAATGATCCGGAGATTCCTGGTAGAATCATAGCTGTAATAGCAACGGAACCAGCAAAAAATACAAACAACGGGTGTTCAGGAGTATCTGTTGGCACCATAGTAACAATCAAAAAACCAATTACAATACCGACAACTACAAAGAGCCTTTCCTTCCAATTAATAGAATTGAGAGAGCGGAATAGTAGCCAAACGGAGCCACTTATTAAGCCAAAAAATATACCGTAGATAATTTCGGGATTGGTGTGCATGAGGACGGGAAGAGGCACTATCCGCGTAAAAAATACAATCGCTAAGGCAACTCCAATCAATAAAGGAATCAAAAACATGAGGTGCACATGCTGAAGAGCCGGCATTATCCGTAATTTGAGAATATGTCCGAAGAAGACAGAATCCACAGATTTGATAGCATTGATTAGGCGAGTATAGATACCCATGATCAAAGCCATGGTTCCGCCACTAACCCCGGGAACCACATCTGCAGAACCCATGAAAAATCCTTTAAAAATGAGAGTGGGAAACTCTTTTGATGTGGTCAAATCCTTGTTATCGGATTTTTCATTTGGTGAATTGTTCGTCACGCTAATTTATTTGAAGTTTATTGAGACCAGCCGTCTTGCCCAATTAGGGGGACAAATTTGAAATCGGAAAAGCTTTCTTCCAGAAATTCATCTTCAGAAATGCGCTGGATACGGAGCATTGCTTGTTTTTCGGAATCACCAACCGGAATAATCAGAATTCCACCAGGAGATAATTGCTCTTTCAAAGCTTCAGGAACAACCGGTGCACCTGCAGTAACGATGATTCTATCATAAGGAGCGTATGCCGACCAACCAATTGTTCCATCGCCGGTTTTGAGCATAGGTCGAAATCCTAATTGTGTTAAAATGCGCTTAGATCGATCTGTAAGTAAGGGGTGGCGTTCTACAGAATAAACTTTGGCGCCTAAAGCACATAAAACCGCACATTGATAACCGGAGCCAGTTCCTATTTCGAGAACTTTGTGACCTTTTTCGACTTGTAGTAATTCGGTTTGCCGAGCAACAGTGTATGGCTGAGATATTGTTTGACCCATTTCTATGGGCAGAGCAGAGTCTTCATAAGCACGGTTTTCAAAAGCGGAATCAATAAAAATTTGGCGTGGAAGACTACCAATTACGGTTAAAACTGCTCTGTCTTCTACACCTTTGCTTTTAACCTCATCAACAAGGCGTTGGCGGCGTTTTTTGAATTTGTAATCTTCTGGGATATTGTAGGACACGTTACTGCTCATTTTGTGATTGCTGCAAATATAGGCGGTGATGGGCTCAGATGCCAAAGCTTTTAAGAGGTGTTTATGGTAATTACAATTTTACTATTCCACCGATTTAAGAGCTTTAGAAAAAAATCATTGATGTTCGACTAAATTTTAAAAATCATCCACGTTTGCTTTACCTCCCCCTTGCCAAAGGCATCCCTACAGGAAAATCCCTCCGCCGCGGCGGAGGGCCTGGGGGAGAGGTCTCTTTTAAAAGATTGATTTTTATATTTTAAAATACATGGAACAAAAGTTTTACCGGACACCAATGAAAAAATAAATTTTTTAGTAACAAAAATGCTGTTACTACGATTATCAGTTAATTACTCAATAAGAGTAAATCACTCTCCAAGACCAAAAGCCTATTTTCTTTGACCGGAAAATTGGCTTTTTTTATGAAAAGAGCCCGAATATCAGTGATACCGGGCTCTTTTACTAATCCTTATAAAAGGACTTAAGAATCACTTCTTGCCGAATCTTTTTCTGTCGTTGTGATCCAGATATTTTTTTCTGAGTCGCAGACTTTGAGGCGTTACTTCCAGCAATTCATCTTCATCAAGAAATTCAATACACTGTTCAAGCGTCATTTTCTTGGCAACTGATAATTTTACAGAATCAGCAGATTGGGCTGCACGGTGGTTTGTGAGGTTTTTCTTCTTAACAGCATTGATAAGCATATCATCAGCGCGGTTATTGGAACCAATCACTTGACCGGCATAAACGGTGTTACCCGGTTCGATAAAAAACTCACCACGATCTTGTACACCTTCAAGGGCATAAGACGTTACAGCACCTTTTTCCAGAGCGATGAGGGCACCGTTGCTGCGTCCTGCAATATCTCCCTTAAATGGCTCAAATGAATCAAATTGCTGATGAATCATGGCCGTTCCGCGACTTTCTGTTAACAATTCGTTACGGAAACCGAGCAAACCACGGGATGGAACACGGAAGGATAGACGAGAATTATCGCCTTCCTGAGTCATAGATTCCATGATACCTTTACGGCGCTGGAGGTTATCAATAACTTTGTTGGCGTAATCCTGAGGAACATCAACAACTACTTCTTCCACAGGTTCGTGGGCAACTCCGTCAATTTCTTTTACCACAACTTCTGGTCGGGATACGGAAAACTCATACCCTTCACGGCGCATGGTTTCGATTAGAATGGCAAGTTGTAATTCTCCACGGCCGGAAACTTTAAATACATCGGGGTTTTCTGTCTGCTCTACTTTTAGGGACACATTTGTACGAATTTCTTTGTACAGACGATCCTTAATCATATTGGAGGTAACGTACTTTCCTTCGGTTCCGGCAAGGGGAGAGTCATTAACTCTGAAAAACATCGATATTGTAGGTTCATCGATAGTGTAATAAGGAACAGGTGTTAAATCTGCCTGATCGGCGAGGGTATCACCGATATTGGTTTCTTCAAACCCGGCAATAGCGATGATATCTCCGGCTTTTGCCTCGTCAACAGGTGTACGATCCAATCCGGAAAAGGTGAACAATTTCGTAGCACGTCCTTTTTGCTTGGTAGTGCCTTCACGATCAATCAAGGTAATTTCCTGATTTCGTTTAACAACACCTTGCTCTACAAGTCCAACACCAATTCGTCCAACGTAATCATTCCATTCCACGTTGCTGATTAGCATTTTGAATGGTTTTTCTACATCGTTTTGCGGAGGTGGGATGTGATCCACAATAGTTTCAAAAACTGGGCTCAAATCGTTGTTTTCAACATCGAGGTCTCTGGTTGCTGTACCATTGATACCAACGGCATAAAGAACCGGGAAATCAAGTTGTTCGTCGGTGGCTTCTAAACTCACAAATAAATCAAAAACCATATCCAACACGGCATCGGGGCGCGCATCTTGACGGTCAATTTTATTGATTACAACAATTGGTTTGTATCCAAGAGCAAGTGATTTACGCAATACAAAGCGCGTTTGGGGTAGCGGACCTTCGGCTGCATCAACCAAAAGGATTACGCCGTTTACCATTTTGAGAATACGCTCAACTTCGCCACCAAAATCGGCGTGACCCGGTGTATCTACAATATTGATCTTTGTGTCTTTCCAGGTTACGGCGGTGTTTTTGGCCATAATAGTAATACCACGCTCTTTTTCAAGATCGCCTGAATCCATCACCCGTTCGGCGACTTCCTGATTTTCGCGGAATGTTCCGCTTTGCTTAAGCATTTGGTCAACCAGGGTTGTTTTTCCGTGATCAACGTGAGCAACTATTGCTACATTTCTGATGTCCATAAGTAAAATAAAACGTAATTTGAATGATAAGGCCAAAAATTGACAAGCCCGAAATATACGCATTTATTTTGTGAAGCACGTATTACCTAAATGTGAAAAAAATACACCCGCTTTTACACTGATTTTAATCCCCTTAACCTAACTTTCAGATTTCCCTTGAAATTAAATCGCTTTGCATTAACGCTATACCTTACTTTCCCGACTATCGGCTCCTTAGCTTCGATATTTATGATTGCTCATTTCGTGGTTTGGGTAGAAGGTATTCGAGAAACACATCCCTATTCTGATGCGCTCATTTATGTGGCAATGGCAACAAATGAAATCGCACTTTTCGGAGATACTCATATTACCTGGCGCTTTTTGATTCCATGGGTTTCGAACATTATTACGGGAATATTTGGTGGAACAGGAGCTGAAGGGATGGGCATTTTCATAGGCTCACTCAATTTTCTAATCATCATACTTGCAATGGTGTTATTGCTTAGGTTCACCTTTCATAATGATGTAATTAATGCTTTCACTATTTCTACCCCGGCCTGGATTATAGTTTTATTACCGGCATTCTGGCGCGGTGCCTTTTTACCCATGCTTGAACCAGCCTCATTTTTGGTTTATGGATTGATTCTGCTCGCGCTCTGGTATAAAAATTTATGGGGATTATATCTGGCTCTGCTAATTGGTATCTGGGTGAAGGAAATGATTCTGTTGTCTGTACTATTGGTGCCGGCATTTCATTATGCCCGCCAAGAATTCAGATTGAGTGACTACATTCCGTTTTTAATTGCCGGCGTGGTTTATTTTGGATCTGTGGCTCTTTTTGGCACATCTTCCGGAAACTATGTTTTAAATCCCACTGCCTGGATATCTGATTGGATGAATAATCTACAATCCTTCCATTTTAGTGGATTACGTTACATTATCTCGGCATTTGGATTAGGCTTATTTTTTATTGCATGGCGAATGTATGCAAATCCCGGTCAGCGCATCCATAAAGCCGCCTTGGCAGTGTTGGCTCTAACATTCGTGATTTTTTTGTTATACACACCCAGCAATTCGCCAAGACTCATGTTTATGGCGATGCCCGTATTGTTTTTGTTTAATCAATCGGATGAGTCACTTGCCAAATCACATGAGAAAATAGTTTTTCAAGAATAAAGAGGATGGCGGATATAAATATATTGTATGCCGTCATCAGCAAGATATATGGGAATCAAGCCAGAGAAATTGATTCGATTAAAACAGGTTTATGGTTTAATAAGGTTTAATCGATTTGATAAACAACAATTTCAAAAGTGAATGAGCCGGGTTTTTGTTCTTCCGAACGTAGAGCGTGAATTTTTTGGTCAGCAGCTCCAATCACCCTCACATCATCAGGAAATTGAAGCAAAGTAGAATGTCCTGATGCCAAATTGATATAATGAGCTAATAATCTATTTTCTGTACGATCCAGAAATGTTTGAAGAAGATATTCTTCAGAGAATGCGAATAAGCCCATTACAGGATTAAACTCACCAAGTCTTTGCATTTCTCTCAAATAGTTCTGCATAAACCGCTCCTCATTGATATCCTGTTGAGGTGATCTGTAAACCTCTGAATAGCCCTTAGCAAACTTTTCCATAGTGTGATTTTTGGGATCATACCTATAAACATGAGAAGAAGCGGAGGTTGATAAATAAATGTAGTTATTACTTTTAGCTACTCCGCCACCTTCAAGTTTTAATGAAAGCACTGGTTTTGAAATATCTGTAAATGTACCAGTATGAGATATACGACCATTCTCATCATAATGATGTATCGTTAAGTCTATACTATTTGGTAGCCATGTAAAGCCTATGAAGCCATCCATATAGCCGGTTATAAAAAAGGGTGCTATAAATCTCTCATATACAATTTGACTACATTCTCCATCATGGGTGAAAAAATATCCTTGTATTTGAGCGTTTGTTATTAAAATGCTTTGGTTATTATAAACTGAATGCAAGGGCTGGTTGACAAAGCCCGGATGACAAGTAGCCGGATTAAGTTTTATGAAATTTTCAGATTTATTATGGTAAAGAAATGTTTTTGCTGAAATATCATCTGTAAAAACAAAATTACCATCCATGAAATCAAAACTTTGTATTCCTCCAATTAAGATATCGTTTGGGATATGAATACTTTTTATTTCTGTTAATTTCGGCGAAAAATTATTGTCAAATGGCCAAACTGACACTATTGATAATATACCTACTAAAAAAAGTAACATAGGTTTAATTAACTTGTAATTCATCGGGATTGACACATGTATCACCTACAAACGAATTGCATTGAGGTGTTCTTCTAAATCTACAACTCATTACATAAGCATTAGGTCCTCCACAAGAAGAATCTGCTCTTATTCGCATTTCGTATATGTAAGGATCTTGATATTGAGCTCCAATTGCATTTTGGTCAGAAGAGGGAATAGATAAAGAAAATTAAATTATTAGTATTAACATATATAAACGAATCATAGTGATATCCTTGAAAATTTAGTGATATATAAGAAGTGTTTATAATGCTGTTTTTTTTTAATTTATCAATGCTATTTATGAATTACTTTTTTTGAGTAAAGCCCAAGCAATTCCCCAAGGCACATGTTTATGGTGATGCCCGTATTGTTTTTGTTTAATCAATCGGATGAGTCTCTTGCCAAATCACATGAGAAAATAGTTTTCCAGGAATAAAGAGTATGGCGGTTGCTTGCTCACCTCGCACCGCCACTAGCGCCTCCGCCACCTGAGCCAATCGACGAACCGGAACCTGAAATACTTCCGCCGTACGCTCCAATACTGGTCGTTGAAGTTACAATACCTGTAAGGCGATCAGGAGTAAGTGTGCCTGAAGTGTAAATTAACCAGTTCCAGTCGTCGGAATTTTTAGTGTCAATTCCATTAAACAGAGCCCCCATTGCTTTCTTATTTAATTGGAACATGATGGCGTAAATTAAATGCAGAGGAGCGTCTTTGGCGTCAAAGCGATCACGAGGTAGTTTTTTTAGTGCCTTTTGATATGCTTTTATTTGTTGAAAGTGTTTTTCGCCATCTTCGGTTCTTCTTACAATCATAATGCTGAAGAAAATTCCGGCAATACCCAAAACCGCTAATAAAATTCCGCCCCAGGCTTTAAAAACCAATAATGGAACCGCAGCGCAGATAAAGAGTACATGCAAAATAATTGCTCGAATCATAGCTGGTTTATTCTCGGTTTGATACCATTCTTTAGCTTCTCCGGCTTCTTTTACTAAGCTTTTCCAAGATTTCATCCAAGACATATAGGCAGTGCTATCTGTTTTGAATATCTGAGATAATTTGATGTCTCCCGCATTAGCACGAGCCTCAACGTAGGAAAGCATATTTTTATCCCAATCTGCTAATTCCGTTTCGTCAGTTTTGTCGCTTCTTTTAATAACAAAGTCAGAAACCGAAGAACTTTCATCAGAAGGAACTTCTCTAATCTTTAGATATCCCAAGCGGGCCAGATTGAACATGGCTCCAATTTGTACATGAGTCCAAAGTGTTCTGTTTAAATAAAGCCACATGGCTAAAACAGGATGTTGCTTTGGGGGAGTAGTTGAAAATTCTTCAACCAGTTTTCCGATTTTGTGTGGCGGGTATTTGAATCTGTAGAAAGCGATTGTTAACAAACAAAGCGCAATTAAGATATAGGAAGCATTTTGGGCTCTTAACTGATTTTCTATTCGCAGGATTTCCTGCATAGCTTCCTGTTCACGGCGTTCTTGTTCCTGCTGTTCAACAAGTGCAACTGATAAGTCCGGAAATTCAATTTCAGGATTATCTAAAACAGAAGTAGGAAAGAGGATTCTCGTTTCAATGAAATTCCGCCGATGTACAGGACCGCCTTCCAACCGTACCATATCATCAGAATAGCTTACCTCGAAAGCGTCGGTAATTCCTCTTTTAAAGAGGTGGATTTCATCAGGGTTTACAGTTTCCGGAAAAATGATATCAACCAGAACATGTTCTGTTTTCAAGTTCCAGTTGCGTCCATCCACATGCATCCAAAGCCATTCTGTAACATCAGGACCCACAACCAATGCTCCGCTAAGTCTGTATGAAATGATAAAAGTTCGGGTTTCGGAAGTAGCTGAATAAAACCATTCAATATGTAAGGCCTGTGATGACCTTCTGACCTGAAATGTTCTGTTCATCTCAGACTGATTTTGACTGTATGTAAATCCGGGCTCAGAAACTGATATATCGCTAATCTCATCAAATCCACGCAATGGGAGGTGATAATCAGCTGCCGAAAAAGAGCCCCTAAAGCGATACGTGCGCGCTTCGCTGAATAAAATATCACCATTAGCTTGAATTTCAGCGGTGATGTGAACCTGTGGTATGCTAAAACTTCTGTCTTTGGCAAAAACAGTACTCGAAAGAAGCATCAGTACGATAATGAAGTAAACCTTTTGCATATAGGAACTTAATTGGTTGTGCTAAATGATGTTGCTAATAAGCGTTTTTTGATTGAAAATTCATAATGAAAAAAATATCTCAATTAATCTTGTTTGTGAGAAAAATAATTCTTTTTATACCTTTGTGTTGAAACATTATTCTCAAATCACTCTTTAAACTCTAATCGGGGATATAGATATGAAACAAAAGTTACAATTTGTGTTGGCAATTTTATTGGCTGTGGCTCTACTGCCGATGGAAAAAGCCGAAGCCCAGTTTTTTCCTCACAACGATACCACATTTACCTTTGTGTCTACGACCAATTCTTTTGGAAGGATTCAAACCTATGATGGGGAAGATGGCCGTTATGATGACTTTGAAGACAAAGTAATAGATCGCCTCTACCAATTAATTGGTTTGAATGAGGAATATGTTTGGAATCCAAACGACGATCCAGACATCAATTTAGTGGATACTGTGTATTATGCCGGTGCTGATTCGGCGATGTATTTCCGTGAATTGAACATGGATAATTCCTGGAGGTCTGATCCACCGTTGGATATCAACGTTATTACATTGGTGCGTCAGTTTGTGGATCAACCATACGGTCTTGCCAGATTAGGCGTAATCAATGTGGAAGATGATCCCAAAGAATTCAAACTGTCGGTCTTGGTTAGAGCTAAGATTTTTGAAGTATTTGGCGGAGAAACCATGGAATGGGATGCTTCTTCTCAGCGTCTGTACTTATTTAATGATGAGGCTGCTGCCGGAATTCAGGCTATTTTGAGAGATCCGGTAGGAGTTAGCTTAATGGATTTTGGCGATTACGATAGCACAGATCCTGCCCGCGATAATGCCCGTGATTTTGCACGCTGGGATGAAATGGTGAAAACCACATTCCCGGATGATCGCCTCACAGCCGGTCCCGATGGAGGATGGGCTTATATGAATTTCGGTAGCACCGGAAATCTTGCAACCGGAGACAGTGCTTACGTTTGGATTGCCTTTACTCACGGCGCCGATTTAGATGTAGTTGATGCCCGTTTAGATGCTGCCATCGCTAAGGCAGAAGAGCTTGGTTTACAAGAACCAACTTCTACACCTGGTGATTTCTCAGATATCCCAACTCAAATTGGTTTATCACAAAACTATCCGAATCCATTCAACCCAACTACAGAAATCAATTTTTCTGCCCCACAAAGCGGTCAGGCTACTTTGAAAGTTTACGATATGCTTGGACGTCAGGTGGCGGAATTACATAATGGTTATTTGAGTGCCGGAACACATTCCGTTCGTTTTGATGCAAGCGGTTTAGCATCCGGAGTTTATATGTATCGATTTGAGATGAACGGTCAGGCTTTGACCAGAACCATGTCTCTGATTAAGTAAAGACACATAGCATTACCAAGCCTGTCCTTTTGAAAAAGGGCAGGCTTTTATTTTCTTCTCCGCCAATCACAAAATCAATCATTATGCGACATTGGTATGCTTTTCTAATCCTTGCCTTGATTTTTCCTGCCTATGCCATGGCTAATTCCGGCACAATAGCCGGGGTTATCACCGATGCAGAATCAGGCGAAGCCTTAATTGGTGCTAATGTACTAATTGTTGAAACAGCACAAGGAAGTTCTACAAATATTGACGGAGAATACGTCATACTCAACGTAAATCCCGGTACCTATACAGTACGAATCAGTTATTTAGGATATCAGACTCAGGTGATCCAAAATGTAAGAGTAGAAACGGATCTTAGGTCTACAGTTAATGCGGAACTTGTTTTTGGGGCTCAGGATATCGGAGAAGAGTTGGTAATTATTGCTGAGGCGCCCTTAATCAGAAAAGATGAAACGGGAACTCGCCAATCGGTTACAGGTTCTGAAATTAAGACCTTACCTGTCCAGAATTTTGCGGAGGTTGTAAGTTTACAGAGCGGTGTGGTTGCCAGCGGACGCAGATCTTTTAATGTACGTGGTGGTAGATCCAATGAAGTTGGATTTATGATAGACGGGATTTTGGTTCGCGATCCTGTAAGCGGTGCGGCTGCATCGAATATCAGTAATGACATGATTGAGGAGATGACTTTTCTCTCAGGCACTTTTAATGCTGAGTACGGAAATGCCATGTCCGGTATTTTGAATATCACCACCAGAGAGGGTGGAAATAATTTCAGAGGATTGGTTGAGTTAAATCAGTCTTTTGGATTCGTAAATCGTCAATCTGATACACTTTTTGCTGCACCTGCCAGCAATCTCTATAGTTTTAGACTTGATGGTCCAATCATCAGAGACCGACTAACTTTTTTATTGAGTGGAGAAATGTACAGCGAAACACCACACACTCCATTTGGCTTTGATGATGGCTATAATGCTATGGCAAAACTCACTTGGCGCCCATTTCGAGGGAATAAAATTAATCTGTCCGGAAGATGGTCTTCAGAAGAGTATCAGACCTATAATCATAGATACAAATATATACCGGATAACTGGAATTTTCAGCGCGCCGAGAGTTTTCAGGGTTTGCTCGGAATCACACAAAGCTTTTCCGATAGAATGGTTTTAAACACCAGAGTAAGTTATTTCTGGCAGGATTATTTCCGAGGTTTGGATAAGCCCATCGAAGATTATTTGCAATCTGTGGCTTTCAGAGATCCCACGTTTGTTGGCGAATTCTACAGTTCAGCAGATCCCACCTCGCGTGAGGAAACCACAACCCAAACCTGGAATTTGCGCTCAGATTTGATTTGGCAACCTAATAACGCCAATGAAATTAAAGCCGGTTTGCAGTTCATGTATCACACGATTGATTGGTTTGAAATTATCAATATCCAAGCTGTTCAGCCATATATCACAGACGTATCCGGGCGAAATCCATACGAAGGTGCGGTTTATATTCAGGACAAAATCGAACAGGATAATTTCGTGCTAAATATCGGATTACGATTCGATTTCGCCAATCAGAGAACAAACTTCCGTTCCGACCCCTTACGTGCGGATTCCGAAGTCAGTTCAGAGCCCATATATCAGTTAAGTCCGAGAATCGGGATTTCTCATCCAATTACCGCCAACTCAATTCTGCGATTTAGTTACGGTCGTTTTTTCCAGAATCCGGATTATCGTTATGTGTTCGAAAATAATTTCTATGAATTCGGGACTCGTGAGCCACTTTTTGGTTCTCCGGAATTGGATGCGCAACGGACTACTTCCTACGAATTTGGCTTTATTAATCAATTTTCTGATCGCGGGGCTGTAAACATCACTGCTTACTACAAAGATATTCGTGGTTTGATTGGCACCGAATATATCCCGCAGGGTGCCATTGTTAATGGATTACCGGCTTTCACCAGTTATTCTGTTTTTGTGAATGAGGCTTATGCCAATGTGAGAGGTTTTGAGGTCAACACAGATTTACGTTTCAACCAGCAGTTGGATGCTGTGATTTCCTACACCTACAGTATTGCACAGGGGAGCGCAAGTTCTGAGATGGAAGGATTCCCCCGGCGCTTACCTGCAACCCGTTTGTATCCACTTGATTTTGATAAGCGCCATTTACTCAATATCCGTGCAAATGCAAGATTGTTAAGTAATCAGGGACCGGAATTCTTTGGATTTCATCCCCTACAGAACACGATGATTACGGCTGTTTTCAGAGGTTCAACGGGATATCCTTACACGCCAACCGGAAGAGATATCGGTTTTGTGGAAAGAAACAGCGAGCGTTATCCAAACACCTTCACCATCGATTTATTTGCGAGCCGTGCAGTAAAGTTTGGGGATAATCAGGAACTGTCGTTGTTTGTTTCGGTGAATAACCTCACCAATCGTAGAAATGCCCGAAATATCTACACAGATACCGGTAGACCAGACGAATTTACCACACGACCTCAATCAGAAGAATGGATTCTGAATCCAAACAACTGGTTCCCGCCAAGAGTCACCAATTTTGGAGTGCGATACACTTTCTAATGCAGCAAATTATGAAACAGTTTCTACTACTTTTATCATTTTTAGTGCTTGGAAGCACAGTTCTCGCCCAGACGGATGCTCGCCAGCAGGCAAAAAGTGGCAATCAGCAATCCGGAGATGAGATTCAGGCTATTGAAGACCGTGCCTTTACCACGCACAACCGTAGCAACATCGGAATGTTTATCGAAAACCGTGGTAAACTTTATGCTAGGTCTAACGCTATTGGGGTTTCCGGTGAGTATCCCATCAATTCAGAGCAAGAATATATTTTCCAATTAAATCCGGTTGTACTTTTCCCCGGAAACGTAATTCAAGGTAGAAACACAGCAAACGAGGAATGGGAAGCAGAGTTTGGATTTCATAATCGGGAAAATGTTCGTGTGGCAACTTCTACTGATCCGGATTCATGGCCACCAACGGGATGGCCTGTTCAGGATGCAAGTGGAAATCCGATTTTCGTATCAGACCAGGATACTTATGCTGCGTACACTGCTAGTTTGAACAGAGAAGAAATTCTGGGTATCAGCATCTATCAAACGGGATATTCTTTTTCATTTCCATTAATTCGGGATGCTGTAATATTTACTTTTGATGTGGTTAATCGCTCTCAAAACACCTATGAAGACATGTTTTTTGGCATGTACAGTGATTTTGATATTGGTAACCGCCCGGGTACGGATTACGCTGGCTACTTGAACGACCGAATGGGATTGGATGAAGATTTAGACTTTTTCTATTACTACGATAATGGCTTTTCTCCTGATTGGGGCGGACCGACGGGGCATTTCGGATTAACATGGGTTTCTACTCCTGAGGTAAATGGTCAGCAACTTGGTATGACCGA
>SKIC01000155.1 GCA_007116685.1 Balneolales bacterium | reverse complement strand
GCTTCTTTTTTGAAATAATCTCCGAACGACCAATTCCCGAGCATTTCGAAAAGTGTATGGTGATAGGTATCATGGCCCACTTCTTCCAAATCGTTGTGCTTCCCGCTTACACGGATACATTTTTGCGTATCGGCGGCGCGTTTCCAAAGTTTTCCATCTTCTTTCAGGCCTTCTTCATCGCCCAAAAAGATAGACTTGAATTGATTCATACCGGCATTGGTAAACAATAAAGTAGGATCGTTTTTAGGAACTACCGGAGCACTTGGAACTATCAAATGTTGTTTTTCAGTGAAAAAATCGAAGAATTCCTGTCGGATTTGCGCAGAAGTTTTGTGAGCCATGAATCGAATATAAATTTCAATAAAAACGCCCGATATCTTTTACCGGGCGGACTCAAAGTTACAAAAAAATGAATAGTTTTGTGCGAGATTACTACGCTATAATGTGTCCTGAGTATCTTTTTCGTCAGTTGACACATGGCCGGCAATCAAAAGCAAAGCAATTGCTGCGAGAAAAATTATGAGTATGAGTATTTCTTTCATCTTTTTTTACAAAAAAGCCCTTTTCTAAATCATCGACAAATATTGTGCCATTCTTAATTGTATTAATTAGTACGCTAAAGCCTTTGATTTTGTTCCCGAAGTTCAACTGCAAAATTGAATTCCTTCTTTGAGCTGTTTGTTGCATATATTAGCACACTCATCACGACTAAATAGTAAATGAAAAAAGAAAAACTTCTTATCGGTAGGCGAGACAAAGCTGATTTTCCGGATTTAGAGCTGGAGGAAATCGAAGTAAAAGTAGATACTGGCGCTCACACATCTTCTATTCATTGCCATGATATTGAGCCTGTAGATATTGACGGTAAGCCTCATGTAAAGTTTAAATTGCTTGATCCTGAGCATCCTGCCTATAATCATAAGGAGTTTTGCTTACCCATTTTTAAAAGTAAATTTGTGAAGAGCTCTAATGGAGTAAAAGAATTACGTTGCATTATTCGCACCCGAATTCTGATCAGTAAAAGACCTTTTTTAATTGAACTTTCTCTTACAGATCGTTCTGAGATGAAATATCCGGTTTTACTCGGTAGAAAAGCCATTAACGGAAGATTCATCGTAGATGTATCTTTATTAAATGACAATTATAATAACCGAAAAAACGCCCTTTAATGAATATCGCCATACTCTCACGAAATCGTAATCTTTATTCCACAAAACGTTTGGTTGAAGCCGGAGAACAACGAGGCCATCAGGTTCGAGTTCTGGATCACCTGAAATGCTATGTGGTGATTCATCCGGGAAAACCAACTATTCACTACAATGGAGAAGAAGTTTTGGATGTAGATGCCATTATCCCCAGGATTGGTGCCTCGGTTACATTTTATGGAGCAGCTATTGTACGGCAATTTGAGATGATGAAAATCTTCTCTGCGGTAGAATCTCAGGCCATTGTTCGCTCTCGGGACAAATTACGAAGTATGCAGATTCTATCCCGCTCCGGGATTGATTTGCCTGTTACAGGTTTTGCCCGCGATTTAAAAGACAAACAAGATTTGCTGAAAACAGTGGGTGGTGCTCCCCTCGTGATGAAACTTCTTGAAGGTACACAAGGACTTGGAGTTGTGTTGGCAGAAACAAAAAAGGCGGCAGAATCTGTACTTGATGCTTTTCACGGTTTGAATGCAAATATCTTGATTCAAGAATTCATCAAAGAGGCGAAGGGCGAGGATATACGAGCATTTATTGTCGATGGCAAAATCGTTGGCGCTATGATCAGGCGTTCTAAAGAAGGCGAATTCCGATCAAATCTGCATCGTGGTGGAACTGCTGAAATCATCAAATTAACTCGAGAGGAAAGAGCGGTAGCTTTAAAAGCGACGAAGGCTTTGGGTTTGTCTATTGCCGGTGTGGATATGCTGCGTTCAGAACGTGGACCATTGGTTTTAGAAGTAAACTCCTCCCCTGGTTTGGAAGGTATTGAAAAAGCTACTGGGGTTGATATCGCCGGAAAAATCATCGAATTCATAGAAAAAAACGCCGGCAAAAAGAATCGGGGCAAAGATAAAATCGGAGTTTAGCTTTTCCTTTAGGAATCAGAAAATAAGTCTTGCGTTTTTATTTGGACAGCATCTGCGCCGAATTGCATGCTATATAATCGGTAGCTGTATTTTTTCTCGCTGAGTTTCGCTGAGGATGCGCTAAGTTTCGCAGATATTCTGAACTAAAAAATCTTTTAATACTTTTCCGAGAACTAACCTCTGCGTAACTCTGCGAAAAAATCTGCGAGCCTCTGCGTGAAAGGTTCTCAAAACAAGTTGTGCGCTATTCTTTAGAGAACATCAGCGTGAAAGGTTCTCAGAATAAAAACCACTCACCAGTCTATTCTCATATAATTACTCATATCAAACGGCTGATATTTGGTAGTTGCCTTCACATATAAGGGATGATGCGGATGACCTTTTTTCGTCACTTTTCCAATGGAAACCCACGGAAACTGTTGCTCATTTGAAAGAGAAACTATTTCTGATAAGCATCTTCTCAAAAATGGGCGGGATTCTATCAAGGTTCCCCAGGCTGCCCAAAGAGTAGCTTTCTCCAGGGATGAAAATAATCGGCTCATGGCTTCCATATTTTTCTGATGGATTTCATTATTCACTCTTTTGTGAATATCCTTAGGATTTGTGGCTCTTTGTGGATAGATATTCAACATAATCCAACTATCAAATCCATTTCCGAAAGCCAATCTTTCAACTGATTTCAAAGTGTTATCCAAATTCCCAGGTTCGGCTGTACTTGGATTGATGCCATAGCAAATCAGAGGATGATTACCCGGACGCCCAAGCGTGTATCGAACGCGGTTATTGAAATCATTTTTATAGAGCCATTCTTCCATTCTACTGTAATTCCCTCGAAATATCTTCCAGAGACTTTCCTTTGGTCTCCTGAATGAATTTTTTAACAAAGAAAAAGGCAACCAATCCAAAAGCAGCATAGAGTCCATAAGCCAGACCTAATCCAATGCTCGCAAGCAAAATTGGGAAAGTCATCGTTATCACGAAATTCATCCCCCATTGTGATAATCCACAAACGGCAAGCGCAGCACCTCTGAATTTATTCGGAAACATTTCACCGAGCATAACCCACATCACGGGTCCCCATGAAAAAGCAAAAAATGCGATATAAGTGTTAGCTGCAATTAGTGCCCATACTCCGGTGCTTCCTTGCATTTGCAACGTTCCGGCATCACTTACAGGTGATGTGGCAAACAAAAGCGCCAAAACGCCCAACATTACGGCCTGCCCTAGTGAACCTATGAGCAACAGTGGTTTTCTACCAATCCTGTCTATAAGCGCTATGGCGACAAAGGTAAAAATCACATTCACAGAACCACTGATAACGTTGGTCATGAGGGCATCGGCTTCGGTAAATCCTGCGGCTTGCCAGAGTGTGGCTCCGTAGTAGAAAACTACATTTATACCTGTTAATTGTTGCAAAGCAGCCAATCCTACTCCAATCCAAACAATGGGATGTACTTTCCCCGTGTATTGATTGATGATATCAGTGAATTTGGGCTTTCTGTCCTTTTCGAGCGTAGAGTAAATATCGTCGATTTTCTTTTGGACATTATCTGCTAAAGAGAGCGATGAAAGTACTTTAGCCGCGGCACTTTCTTTTCCGGCAGCCACCAAAAAGCGTGGAGATTCGGGGATAAAAAATAAGGCTAACAGAAAAATTGAAGCAGGGATTATTTCAACCCAGAACATCCAACGCCAGGTTTCCTGACCAAGCATAAAAATTTCTGATGCACCGCCCGAAGCGCCCGCCAAACTGTAATTGCTCAAAAATGCAGCAAAAAGTCCGATAACAATCATCAATTGTTGCAGAGAGGCTAATCGCCCGCGGATTTTAGCCGGAGCAATTTCGCTGATATAAGCCGGAGCCAGAATACTTGCTGCACCCACTGCAAGACCGCCTAAAATTCTAAAAACTACAAATTCAGCCGAGCTACCTGCAATTCCCGATCCAAATGCAGAAATAATAAAAGCTACAGCCGTTGCAAGCAGAACGGGTTTTCGTCCGATTTTATCTGCCAGGGTGCCTGCAAAAAAAGCACCGGCAGCACAACCGAGAAGCATGGAAGCCACATTAAAACCAGTACCGACGGCATCCGAATCGAAGCTTTTTTGTAAAGAATCAACAGTTCCGTTAATAACACCACTATCAAATCCGAATAAAAACCCACCAATGGCCGCTACTGTTGATAAAAGAATTACCCTACCTAAATTATCCTGTTGATCCATCTACTTTTCTCATTTTATTTCATGAATTAAGCCGTAAGATATAAGATTCTTGAATTTTCCAATGATTAAAATTGGAACAGAGACACGGATTTACTCATCATCGAGCTGGGCAAACCGCATGGCCTCGTATTCTCCAAAATTCTTCGTGTACACTTTTGTGAATTCTGCCCCCAGGAAAATCACCAAAGTGTTGTAATACACCCAAACCAGAAAGACTACAAATGAACCGGCTGCGCCAATCGCGGAAGTGATTTCTCCACTTAATAAGTATAGACTGGTTAAGTATCTACCAAGTAAAAACAAAAGAGTGGTAACTATTGCCCCAATCATCACATCACGCCATCGCACATTTATATCCGGCAGCATTTTGAATATAACAGCAAACAATAACG